>JAKIZM010000074.1 GCA_022708025.1 Bacteroidota bacterium
CTTCTTTATCTTGCTGCATTATCTGTAAGAACACATAATAAGAACTTTAAGAAATACTTCCTCCGCAAAGTAGAGGAAGGAAAAAACAAAAGACTAATACTAAACAATATTGAAAATAAACTGTTAAAAATAATTTGTGCTGTTATTAACTCTGGCTGTGCTTATACTGAAAATTATAAATCTATAAATCCAAATAGATTAAATACAGCTTGACAATGTCATAATATTCAGGGTGACGATATGGATCACTAAAAAAGTAAATAAAAAAGAGAGGTAAAAATGTATTACAAATTACAGGACTTTCTTAATGATTGGAAAGTCGAATCTGAATTGACCTTAAAAGTATTTAAAAATCTTACAGATGAATCATTAACAAAAAAATTTGATGAAAATGTAAGAACTGCCGGAAAATTAGCATGGCATATTACAACATCAGTAGGAGAAATGGCTCATCAAACCGGTTTATCATTTAAAGCAGCAGAAGGTAATCTGCCTGTTCCGGCAACAGCAAAAGAAATTGTTGATGCATATAAAAAAGCGTCTGAAAATTTAGCCGCAGCTATAAAATCAAACTGGAATGATGATTCATTATCCGTTGAGGATAATATGTATGGTGAAATGTGGAAAAGAGGAACTACACTTAAGGTTATAGTAGGTCATCAAATACATCATCGTGCACAACTGACAATTGTGATGAGATTAAGCGGACTTAGAGTTCCCGGTATTTACGGTCCTGCAAAAGAAGAGTGGGCTGGTTTTGGTATGCCTGCACAGGAATAAATTTTAATAAATGATAAGTCTTATCTGAATTTTACTATTGTCTTAAAACATATTTCTTATCGTAACTAAGATCAAGAAGTGTCTTAATTGCCAGTTTATCTCCGATTGAAAGCTCATCATAGTTCATATCCGGTGTATGAGAAGATGAGATATACGGATACATAAGATCTTTTTCATTTTTACTATGTCCCAGTCCAAGTGCGTGTCCGAATTCGTGAATAATTGTTGCTTTCAGTTCACCAGCCGGCACTTTTTCATTTCCGTTTTTAAGTAAACTGATTTGTATTGTAGAGTAATCAATTAGTTTATTTTCGTCGGTATCATAATCTGTTAAACCCAGATAATTTTCTTCATATTCATCACCCAAATTTTCAACAAAGATAACACTAATATCAGCATGATTTTTTGAATCAACGAAATTATACATTATTCTATCATCAGCTTTACGCCAGACATCAAGAGCATATTTTACATATTCCGTGTATGAAGATTTAAAGTATCTTGAATCAGAACCCTTCACATAAATATTCAATGGGAATCTGGATTCTTCCCAATGTTTGCCATCCCAAAGAGTATTTCCCTTTTTATCAATCCTGAAATAATTTTCTGAATATAAATTTTTTATTTCAGAAGTATTGTTATGTCTGTTTTTTGTATTGTTGTCTGAGTAAGATAAATCAGGCTCAACATTTTTTCTGCTGCTATAATTTTTATCGGTTGAATAGTATGTATCGGAAGCGGAACTTTTTAATGAAGAGCTCTTTTGTTTTCTCTCGTGATATTGTTTTTGTGCCTGTATATCTGTTGAAGCAAATAAGATTACACTAATACAAAAAAGAAAGAAGATTCTTTTAAAGATTATCATTATCAGTCTTTTCTCTGATTATGAGTGAAATAGTTTAAACATAGCCAAAGGATTTTAACAAAATTTATTCCACAATATATTAGTTGAAAATCTAAGAAAAATAATCAATTAAAGCACTTCGGATGTATTAAAAAGAATAAAAATCTGGCTATTATATTAAAATGATATTCTTTTAATGATACCGTGAAGTGCTTCCGCCGATAAACTCCCTGAGAAAACCTTCAGGGAATTGAAGAATCGGCGGAAACAAGAATCATATATAATTCCCTTCCTCTTATATTAAAGTGGCAAAATAAAAATATAACTTTAGTTTAGACAGATAAATAAATATCCTTACATTTTTTAATCATTATCTTCGTCAAACTCTTGGTCACTTTTTACTTCTTTATTTATATTCTTTTTTTCTATTTTACCCTGTGAATCAAAAAGCAGATCTTTCTTTGAGTTTCCCTTTTGTATTTCAGCCTCAAACAAAGTTACTCCATTTGCCTTAACGATTTTTGCAGCTTCAGTTATTTTATACCCTTTATAATTGTTTTGAACATATATATCAATGCTATCCGGAAGTTGTGAGATTTCAATAGTAGTTTCAATTTCAAGAACTTTTCCATCAACATTTAAATTAACTGACATATCTTTATTATCCAGCTTAAAGCTTGCTTCATAGTCGTTGCCCTCTTTATCCCATTTTACATTTGTTGCTTTTGGATAAAGTTTGCTAAATGAGTCTGTAACTTTTAGTGGTATTTTACTGTGTTGAGCGAAAACCGAAAAAGAAAACAAAAGTAAAACGAACAAAAAATATTTGATTTGCATATTGCGCCTCCTTAAAGATTTTTATTTTTTTAGATTTATCATAAACATAGATTATAAATCTAAAGGAATTCTGTTTTTAAGGATTATTTATTCTGTTCAGATAAAATTTTTTGAAGTAAGCTTTTTATTTCATCTAATTCCTGTTTTAGTTCTTCAACTTCTTTTTGTGCTTTCATATTAACTTCAAAATCGGTTTCAGCTCTTATTTCTGAATGTTTAGACTGAAGATTTTGTCCTACCATTATCAATGGCATCAGAAATATCTGTATCATATTTGATAGAAAAAGCCAGAGCACAAAAGCCGGATATGGATCAAAACGCAGACCTGTTGGTCCGAACATATTCCAGCCCAGCCAAAAAATTGTCCAGAAAAATATTATTGTGAAAAAACCAATTGTTCCGACTTTATCTGTAATCCAGATTGCAAATTTTTCTGAATTATCAAGCACGGATTTATATACGTGATTTGCGTTTCTGATTTTCATAGTTATTTATTAATTGTGTTTTTGAAAATTCTGTCCCATCAATTAGAATAATGTCAAATTCTCTATATCATTTTTCTATTATTTTTAAGATGGTTGGTAAAATTATCAAAAGTAATGGCAAAGCAATAACAAACCCGCCGATAATTGCAATAGCTAAAGGTTGATGCATCTGTGCACCAGTCCCGATTCCTAAAGCAAGGGGAAACAACGCTGTGATTGCACCTAATGCAGTCATAAGATTAGGCCTTAATCTTGTAGATACGGCTCTAACAATTGCATCTTCTTTTCTAAGATTATTTTCCTTTCCATTTCTGAATTGCAAGTAAGTAAATATTGCATTCTCTCCGATAATTCCTACAATCATTACAATGCCGGTGTAGCTTCCAACATTTAATGGAGTGCCTGTTATGATTAAAGCCATTAAGCTGCCTGCAATACCAAGCACGGCAATAAAAATTATTGCAAGCGAGACTTTGATATTTCTGAATAAAAATAAAATTACAGTAAAAACTAAAAGCACTGCAGAAAAAAGAATTAGTAACAATTCCTTAAAAGCCTGTTGCTGTTCAGCATAAGCACCGCCATAAACTATCTGATAACCACTTGGTATATGTAGTTTTTGTTGTATTGTATTTTTGATTTCCTTAAGGGCACTTCCAAGGTCTATATTGTTTAATCTTGCAGTTATGGCAATCATTTCTTTAAGATTTTCTCTATCAATTTCAGCGGCACCCTTAGTAATATTTATATCTGTGAATTCATCTATCGGTTTCATTTTTCCGTTTGGTAAAAAAATGAAGTTCTTTTTTAAATCGTTATATGAAATATTTCCCGGCGCTTCAAATAATCTTATAGCTACAAGCCTGTTTTTTTCCTGGACATTTCCAACAATTGTTCCTTCAACTTTGGTTTGCATCTGAAACTGAAAATCATTTGGGGTTAATCCATATTGAGCAAGGTTAGCAACTTTTGGTTTTAAATTAATTGAAGGACCTGCTATAGTAATTCCATTAGAAACATCAGCAATGCCATTTATATTTGAAATAATATTTGCAATTGAATCAGCCAGTTCAGAAAGCACATTAGTATCATCTCCAAAAATTTTAATTTCTATAGGTTGAACTGATGCCATTAAGTCACCAAGCATATCAGTAATTACCTGTCCAAAATCTACTTTAAGTGCTGGTAACTTTGATTCAATTTGTGTCCTGATCTCATTGGAAATCTCAACAGTAGTTTTATTTCTTTTTTTACTCAGTTGAATCAGATAATCTCCACGATTAGGTTCAGTTATAAAAAATCCCATTTGTGTTCCGGTTCTTCTTGAAAAGGATTCAATTTCCGGAATACTATATAATATTTTATCAACTACCTTCAGCATTTTATCTGTTGCATCTAAAGATGCTCCCGGTGGGCTTGAATAATCTAAAACTATTGAACCTTCATCCATATCAGGTAAAAATCCGGAAGGCAAATTTGGAATGATCAAATATGCTGTGACAATAAGAAGAACTACAATCACTGCTGAGATCCAGGGTCTATTAATAAAGAAATACACCCAATTTTGTTGTTTTAATTTTTTTGTTCCGCCTTTGATTGAGTGTTTCTGTTTAGAAAGCAGTATATAAATAACGGGTAACCCGATCCAGGTAACAAAGAACGAAGAAATCAATGTTATTATCATTGTATCTGTCATTACCTTAAAATAAGCGCCTGCAACACCACCCATTAAAATAAAAGGAAGAAAAATTACAATTGTGCTTAATGACGATCCTACCATAGCCGGGAATAAATACTTAATTGCTTTTATTACCAAACTATAACTGTTTTCATCGGGGCTTTCTTCGTGAGTTCTATGAATTTGTTCAACAACAACTATAGCATCATCAATGATTAATCCAATAGCGGCAGCTATAGCTCCAATGGTCATTATATTAAATGTATAATTCAGTGCAAACAAAATTATCAAAGAAAGTCCAAGTGTTATTGGAATAGTTATCAGAATTACCGAGCTGGATTTGATGGAGTGCAGAAAAATTACAGTTACAAAAATTGCAAGCAGTAATCCAATCCATAAAACATCTTTTAAACTGCTTATTGAATCGCTTACAAAATCCGCTTGATTATAATATGGCTTTAATGTTACCCCAGGTGGGAGAACATTTTTAATCTCATTGAGTTGATTCTGCACGCCAATAGCAGCATCAATAAGATTCGCATTGGGCTGTTTCATAATTGCGATAAGCGGAACATCCTTACCGTTAGCATTTATTTTTACATATTCTCTTTGTTCTGCAATATCGATTTGAGCGATATGTTTCAGAAGTATTTGACTTTTGGCGGAGTTTAAAATAATTGTATTCTCTAATTCATTTTTATTCTCGATTGCTGCATTTGTCAGATTCAGGTATAAGCGATTATTATCTACCATAAATCCATTTGAAGAAATAAAATTAGACTTGGATAAAACATCAGCAACATAGGAGGGGGTAATTCTGTAATTACTCATTTTCATCGGGTCAAGATTAATATGGTATTCTTTTATCTTTCCTCCGATAACAGCAACATCTGAGATGCCATCAACACGAGCTAATATTGGTTTTATTATATATTCAGCAATCTGTCTTACTTCTATCTGATCTTGTCTGGTGCCTTCTAACGAAAATCCCATAATAGGTAAAATTGATGGATTCATTTTTTCTATTGTGATATTGACATCCGGCGGGAGAGTTTGTTTTATTTCATTAATTTGTGCTTCAATTCTTTGTTTGCCAAGATCTATATTACCTCCCCAGCTTAGGAAGGCTGATATTTCACAACTGCCTCTGCTTGTTGTGCTGCGCAATATCTTTAAATCTTCAACGCGCTTAATTGCATTTTCAAGCGGAATAGTAACGGTTGCCATCATTTTATCAATTGGCTGCTCTCCATTATCGGCAATAATTTTTATCTTGGGAAAAGTAATATCTGGGAAGAGACCTGTTTTGATATTTAACAAAAAATATATTCCGCCCAGAAGAATGAAAACAAGAATAGCTGTAATAGGACCTTTAAATTTCACATAATTGTTATTCATAAGTTTACTTTTCAATTATTACTTTCGCTGTATCAGACATTCCAAATGCACCTTCCAAAATAATTCGTTCGTCTGAATTTAGCTGCGGTGATTGTATTTGAATTAAAGAATCGTTTTCCACACCTTTTGTTATATCAACTCTAACTGCAGTGTTATCATCAATCAGTTTCATTATCCAATATTTATCCATAGTCTCATTTGTCATAACAGAACTTTTGGGAAGGACTATAGCATCCTTTTCTGTTTTAAGAGCAATGCGCGCATTAATGTTTAAATTTTCCGGCAAGGATTCCGTTTGAGAAATACCAAGAATATAAGTCTGAGTTTGAGATGCGGGATCAACCATAGGAATTATTTTTTGGACAGATGCTTTTACAACCTTACCATCAGGAAGAAATATTTCACAAGGAGAATTCATTTTTATTTCATTAGAATATTGATAAGGGACATTCAAATTAATTTTCAAAGAAGATGGATCAGATATAACTGCTATCTGCTCTCCGTCTGAAACAAAATCTCCGGTATTAAAATTAAGTTCGGTAAGCACACCAGGGGATTTTGCATAAATATTTATTACACCGCTGAAGGGTTTATTTTCAATGGGTATCCTGAGGTCTTTATCTGCTGCTGATTCTTTGGTTTTTAACTCAAACAATAAATCGCCATTTGAAATCTTATCACCAATATTTTTGTAAATTTTTTCTATAAATCCCTGAAATGAAGCACGCACAATTTCTTTCTTCAAGAAAACAGTATTGGCATTAAGAGTAATATATTGTGTTAGATTTGCTTTGAAGGGATTAGTTAATTTCACCGGAGTCCCAGATTCTTGGTTTGGACTGTTATCTGTTTTAGAATTACAACCAACAAATAATATTAACAGAAAAACCGTAAATGATTTTATTAATATTTTCTTTTCTTCCATTTTATTCAATCCAGTAATTATAATTATTTGCTTCCATCTGTAAGGTTATTTCTTTTTCAATTTTATTTTTTTTAAGCTCAAAATAGTTTTTTATAACGGTTAAATATTCAATCATAGATAGATTTCCGGAATTAACTTGTTTAACTGAGATATTGATCAATTCATTATAATCATTCAATTGATTTTTAATATTATCCAGATTATGCTGAAGAAGTTTGATGTTTGAAATAGTTGTCTGCAATTCATTTTCAATATTGTTTGATTCAAATTTCTTGTAATTATCAATTGAATTTATTGATACCAAAACTTGTTGTCTCGTAAGATCTCTTTGTCCACCATCAAAGATTGGCATCTGAAAATCAATACCGGCACTTAAACCAAATTTTCTCTGAATCTCATTAATTTCGGTTGCATTTAATCCAGTGTTAAAAAATAATTTTACCTGCGGTTGATATTTTGATTCAAATAGTTCCTGTTGATTTGATGTAATCATACTATCAATTCTGTATTTTTCTAAAAAATCAAACCTGGGTTTTGATTTGTTCATTTGTATTTGAACCGAATCAATAAAAACAAGTTGAGTGTCTTTTATTCCACAGAAGGAATTTAGCTGAAATAAATCGTTTTTATATTTTTGTAAGTTTTCACTAAGACTTATCTGTTGATTTTGAACTTCTATTTTAAGTAATAAATAATCCTGAGCTTTTAAAAATCCTTTTTCAACCAACGCACCTGTAATTTTTAACTGAGCACTAATATTATCCAATATATCTTTTGATAACTGATAAAAAAGCAGAGATTGATATGCTGTTAAATATTGAACGGTTATTTGTTTTTTAATATTCTTTTGTTCAAGAATAGAGTTAAAGCTTAGCTGCTGTTGTTGAATTTCAATTTGCCTTTCAAGGGCTGTTGATAATCCACCATTAAAAATATTTTTTTCAACATTTATCTGTGCTGAATAAAGTCCTCCGTTTGTAACGCCCACATCATAACCAATTGCTTTGGGATCTGGATTTGTAGAAAGTATTTTACCATTATTGTTGAAGAAGGGGGCAAAAAAATAATTTGCTGATAAATAAACCTGTAATGCTGAATTTTGTGCATAGTTTAACTCGGATTGGAGCTTGTTTAAAGATTCCGAGTTTCTAATTTCTTTAAGCGTTGGTGCGTTTTCTATCCCACGATATAAATAATAACTAAGATCATATTGGGCAATTGAAGTTTTAATGAGGATGACTAATATTAAAAAAGCTTTCTTCATATTTTTTAACACATTGTTTTATTTATTGAAATTCGAGATTAAAATGATGCCTCTTATCTTCTGTCTTATAACTAATTTTATAATGATAAAGATTGCAGATTTTTCGTGCTATTGCTAATCCCAAACCCGCTGATTCGGTTGCAGGATTATCCTTATGAAATTCCTCAAACATTTCTTCGGGAGATCGTTTTAATGGCAGACCTGTATTGCTGATATTCAATGTCTTTGCTTTCAAATTAATTTCTATCTCGCCATTGTTAACATTATGTTTAATTGAGTTTACAATTAAGTTGTTTATCAAAATATTTATCAATGAATGATTGGCAATGATGTTTATATTTTCATCAATAGAAATTTTTAAAGAAATTTTCTTTTCGGATATTGCTTCGGAATAATTTGACAAAATATTTTTTATCTCTTCTGATAAATTTATCTGAGAATTTTCAAATAATTTATGATGATCAAGTTTATTTAATAAAAGAATTGATTTATTAATTCGTTCCAGCTTATTAAGATTACCAATAGCTGTCTTTACACTATTTAATTCTTTTTCTTTTAAATTGTTGCTCTGAAGAAGCATTTCTAACTTTGATTTTACAATAGCTACCGGTGTTTGTATCTCGTGATTAGTCTCTTCAGTAAATTTCTTAAGACTTCTGTATTCACCCCGGGCTTTATGTGAAAGTTTTTCTACAACTTCATTTAATTTAGAAAATTCGTTTATATCGCTTTTACTTAATTGGAGATCTTTATTTTCTGATACTGAAAAATTTTCTAGTTTTTCTAAAGTAGCGTAGAAATCTTTAAATACCTTTTGTGAAATGTATTTGTTGATAAGAAAAATAATCAGGACAATAAGAATTAACGATCCGATAGTGATTAAGAAAATCGAGTAAAACATCTCGTCTTTTTCAATCATAGAAATTCTTACTGTTATAAAAACATTATTACCGTTTATATTTTCAATCCCGGAATACTGACGATAATATTCGTCATCATTATCTTCATCCGTTTTAAGGTTTACATCGCTAAATCCGCTTTGGAATATTTTATCTGCTTTATATTCGATTTCCACAAAAGGTGATAAGCCCACTTCTTTACCTGAACTTAGCTGCCTAACAACTTTTTTATAAATATTTATAAGCTGCTCATCCATTTCACCTTTGATAGTGTTCTCAATTATAAAAAACAGAAATACAGCGAACACAATAAGTATAAGAGCTGCACTAAACAAAAAATAATTACTTATTTTATTTATTAACTTCATTCTATAATAAATTTATATCCGATGCCGTAAACTGATTGGATGTTATCTTTACCTCCGGCATCTGTTATTTTCTTTCTCAGGTTTTTAATGTGGGTATAAACAAAATCAAAATTATCAAAAGCATTTATATTATCTCCCCAAATGTGTTCAACGATAGATTCCTTTGTTATCACTCTTTCTTTATTACTAATTAAAAAAATTAAGATATCATATTCCCTGCGGGTTAGTTCTATCGGTGTTGCATTTACTTTTACTTCTCTCAATTTTGTATTTATGGTCAGGCAGTCTAATTTTATTTCATCTTCACCATCATAAATTCTTCTGCGAAGAACAGATTTAATCCTGGCATTTAATTCAGCAAGATGGAATGGTTTTGTTAAATAATCATCTGCACCAAGATCCAAACCTGAAATTTTATCATCAAGCGTATCTTTTGCTGTTATTATAATTATTCCGCTTTTGGGTTGTAATTTTTTAAGTATTTTAACTATATCTAATCCAGTCCCATCAGGAAGCATTAAATCTACTAATACACAATCAAATTCGTTTTGAATAATTAATTTTTCTGCATTGGCAAAATTGTGGGCTATATCTATTTGGTAATTTTCCTTATCAAGGAATTCGTAAATAGATTCGGCAAGTTCTACATTATCTTCAATGATTAATAATTTCATATCAAAAAATAATACGATAAATCTGAAGAAAATTTGAAGATTTGACTTTAACAATAAATAACTTAAAAGATCTTGAGATTCAGTTATGAGAGGATCTTGGTTATAAAAATTTCTTTAAGTATTTATTTTCTTTCTCTATCCTTCATTTGTTTGATTGTGTTATAAAATTACAATACAAATTTTAATGATACTGCAAAGTGCTTCCGCCGATAAATTCCCTGAGAACACTATCACCCGGAATTGCCGATTCATCCTCAACCGGAGTAATGGTATCAAGAACATCAGAAACTCTTACTGCCCTTTCATGTGCATCTGCTTTAAGCGGATCGCCCTTATACTTTTCTTTCCATTCATTAAATAGTTTACGCATTCTGTTTGCATAGATTGAAACTTCGTATGGCATGCCGCTGCTGATAATAAAATCAGCGGTGTTACAATAAGGAATAATATTTCTCAATTCACTGCCCCGCACGTAATGCCAATGCTCTAAAGTCTGCTGTGGATTGTAAGCACGGAAAACAGAATCACGCAGCATTCTACGGATTAATCTTAAATCTGTCCAACGAATATATCTTCCGTCTTTGCCTTTCATTTGTAATAGCGGTTCAAGGTATAACTTAAATTTAACAGCAACAGAAATGTCTTTACTAAATGCCGGATAAAGCCCATGCAGACTGTCAATTAAAAGAAGCTCATTTTTATCAAGCTTCATTGGGGTTACATTTAATTTTCTTGTTCCGGTTTTAAAGTCGTAATGCGGAATCATTACTTCTTCGCCGTTACTTAATTTTACAAGATGCTCATTAATCAATTCCAGGTCCAAAGCCTGCGGAGTTTCAAAATCATAATCACCAAACTCATCTTTTGGATGAAACTCAAGATCAAAAAAGTAATGATCAACATTTAATGCTTTGAACTTAAATCCTTTTTTAACCAGCCTTTGTTCAAGTTTAATTGTAGTGGTTGTTTTACCCGAAGAAGATGGTCCGCTTATCATCACCATTCTTAATGAATCAAGCCGTTCTATAATTAAATTTGCAGCAAGATCTACATCATCTTCATAAAGCGCTTCCGATTCGTGAACGATATGCGGAAATTCATCTTTGGCAATTCTTTCGTTAAGATGATCTACAGTGTGTAAATTATGTGAAACAGCCCAATCAAGATTGCGCCAGATTTTCTGCCACGGAATATTTTCATTAATCTTTGAAGCATATCTCCCTTCTGCTTCTCTCCGTTTGGCGGCTTCTTCACGATATAAGATATATTCTTTGGCAACCTTGGCATGTCCGTTTTCAATCAGAACTTTTTCCACGATATCCTGAATATCTTCAATATGAGGTGTTGTATTATCCTGAAATTTTTGATTAAGAATTTCAACAACCTGCTCAGATAAACTCTGTGCAGTTGATTTATCTCTTCCGCCTACGGCTACTGCTGCACGGTAAATAGCATTGGCAATTCTTTCCTGATTAAACGGAACAATCGCTCCCGATCTTTTAACGACATTTTTAATATGAGTTTTCATTTTTATTCTGTGTGTAAATGTTTTTTATAATAATACAAATTTATAAAATCTGAATTAAATGTGAGTTACATTTATTGATAAAAAAACCCGATTCATTTGAATCGGGTTTTTAAAAAGCAGTTAAACAAAAATTAATTACTATAACAACATTTAGCATTATTTTAATAACAACATTTTTTTCATCTCCGTATAAACAGGAATCCTTCCTTCTCCAATTACCTCGATTCTATATAAATAAATACCCGATGCGATACCTTTGATACTGGATGCTGGATTCTTGATGCTGGATGAAGAAAATTCAACTTCATAGTAGCCGGCGTTTTGTTCTTTATTTACTAAAACACTTATTAGTTCTCCCTTTATATCATAGACCATCAGTTTTACATATCCACCTGATTTTAACTGGTACCCTATCTTTGTTGATGGATTAAATGGGTTTGGATAATTTTGATAAAGAATATAATCACTTATAGTCATTGGATATCCATCTGTAAATACTGAAGTAATGTTTACAATAAGTTCTTCTGACGGTTTTGATTCATTGCCTTGTTTATCTACACAGGTAACTTTGTAAACATATCTTCTTACGTTATGTGGATTTACCTGAACACAAAATGTATCCTTAGGTGAGCTGACAAGCTTTGTTGAGTCTATTGTAAAACCTGATACTGTATCCCTGTAAACTTTATAATAAGCTGTATCGGCTTCTGTATTCTTGTTCCATTTTACTAATATGTAATTTGAATCAACAATAGCAGAAAGATTTCTTGGGACAAGCGGTGCTAAGTCCTGGTATGTATAAGTTTCTCCAAAAGGTCCTCCATACATCCCGATATCACTTCTGCTTCCATCTAAATCTAAAATGTTTGGATCACCTTTATCTATCGCAGGTGAATATGCCTGAAGATGAAAATCATAGTTTTCGTTTGCAGTTGGTATTGTGTCTTTTACAAACATTGGATCTGCTACTATATCGCTGTCGCCGTAAGTAACCCCAATTAAATTTTTCTGGTTTTTTCAGAAAATATTGTAATCTATTTTTGGACTACCACTTGCAATTATAGCATACTTATTTCTGGCTAAAATGACATTACGCACCTTAAATCTATTATTTCCTGCATTAATACTTGCTGGATATCCACCAACGACGAATTGATAGTTTAAAATATTATTTATTATTATTACTGTATCCTGTGGTAAGTCAATAAATATATTATCTGTAAACCCACTTATTAAATTATTATTAATTACCACTCGTCTTGGTGCACCTATCGATATCCCATTACCAGGGTTATACGAACCTGTAAAAAGAATAATGTTGTTTCGTATTTCATAGTTGCCATTTTGTGCAAAACCAATCTGTATTGCATTCGCATTCTCGTTTTTTAGAATAATAACACAATCAGATATATTATTATTATTGCTACCATAAAGAGAAAAGGCTCTAACTCTCAAATTTTTAATTATAAGATCTTTTGCATCTATATCTGACCCAACAGAACCAAGCGCTAAACCAGCTTCTGTCAATTGACAATTTTTTATAATAAGATTACTATAAAATTGAATACATCTTGTTCCAACGGTATTTTCACCCTTACCTATAAGATTAAAATTCTCTATACTTAACGGATTAAAATTTAGAATTGTATAGTCTCCCATACCTCTTCCATCAATTACAGTACTATCCATACTACTGCCAATTAAACTTAGTGCTGTGTTTATTACAAGGTTTTCTTTGTAAACTCCGTTTGCTACATAAATTGTATCGCCATTAACACATAAGTTAATGCACTTTTGTATGCTGTCTGAGGCTGTTTCCCAGCTTGTGTAAGGCGGTGTGCTGCTTCCTGTTTTGCTTACATAACGAACAGTTGCGTAAGTAATGTTAAAGGTTAAATGCTCAATGAACAATGCGAGCAATAAGACAAGAAAGTATTTTAGTTTCACATCTCACCTCAATATATCTTGAGATTTTGTATTTGTAACTTAAATAATATTAACAACAAACCCAATCAATAACAAACCCAATTTCTTAAAGAAATTGGGTTTGTAAATATCAGATGTTACTTGAGAAGCATCATCTTTTTAGAAGAAATGTACTGACCGGATTGTAATTTATAGATGTAAACTCCGCTTGCAAGTTTACCTGCATCGAAGTTTACTTCATATCTGCCAGCAGACTGATGTGTGTTTACAAGCGTAGTTATCTTCCTGCCAATTATATCAAAAACTTCTAACTGAACTACGCCGTCTTTTGGTAAATCATACCTGATTGTTGTTGTTGGATTGAACGGATTTGGATAGTTCTGTTCAAGGGAATATTCATCTGGAATTATTTTCTCACTTTCACCTGAGTTTACACCAAATCTTGATTGAAGTATTTCATTTAATCTTGATAAATAATCTGATGTGCCTTTTACAAGATATTTACCTCCGCTTATTTTACCGAGCTGCGTATTGGTTGTATCAAGATTCAATGCTGTAGTCAGGATATCAATCTCTGCATAAACTGCTGCCTCACTGTTTGGATTTTGCTGAATGATGTTATCGAACTTATTTATTGCAGTAATATATTCCCCTTTGCTTACATCGCACAATATTGATTTTTGAGTTAAAGCTTTTAACAATAATGTATCTGTTTCAATTTCCAGAATTGATGTATAAGCATTTTGTAAATTTGTAAAGTAAGGTTCTTCCTCTTTCAGTAATTCACCAATTTCATAAAGTTTGTTATAAGCATACA
>JAKIZM010000018.1 GCA_022708025.1 Bacteroidota bacterium
ACAATCACCTTTAGCTCAATAAAGACAGTCATAAGGAAGAATTTTTAAGAAATAATTATTTGTCCGTTAAATTATCTTTGTTTTTATGTCCTATATCGGATTTGAGAAAATACGTAAAAATCAGCTTCAGGTTATGTTTAAAGCCTTGAAAACAATACCTTCACGCAATGCATATTCAGATAATATCATCTTATCTAAATCAAATAATTGAAATACCTTATTTAGTATAATCAAGCCAGCCGGAATAATATCAGCACGTTTTGATTCTAAACCAGGCACAAGCATTCTTTCTTCGGGTGTTCTCAGATTCATAATAAGATTATAAATATCTTCAAATTCACTCCTAGTAAACTCGCAGCCATTTAAGTTTTTTCTTGATGCATTATCCGATTGATAATTTTTTATCATACAAATAGTATCAACCGTTCCCGATGAACCGACAACAAGATCAATATTTTTAAATTTCTTTATATCAATTTGCTGACGAATCTGATTTTCAACATATTCTTCACATCGGATTTTAGCGGATTTAGTTATCTTATATTCAGGGAAAAAAATATTCGATAACCTTACAGCACCGATTTTTACACTATCAGCATATTTAACTTTGCCGTTAACCGCAAAAATAAATTCGGTGCTTCCGCCGCCAATATCAACTCCAAACACAGTTGAAGAGCTTAGATTAAGAGCATTCTTCATACCAAGAAAAATAAGCTTTGCTTCAGATTTACCATCAATAATTTTTATTTTTATTCCTGTCCGGTTAAAAACTTCACGAATAAAATCTTTATTGTTTGATGCTTCCCTAACTGCGCTTGTTGCAAAAGCAAATATTTCTGCTTTATTTAAATCAGCCAGTTGTTTGAATTTTAATAAAACATTTACTGCTTCATCAATATCGTGCTGCGTAATGATGTTTAAACCATTTTGTTTGATATTTCCGACTCTTAAAAATACTCTATCACGATCAAGTAATTTTATTTTATTGTTTTTGGTAAGTTCCGAGATTATAAGATGAAAGGAATTTGTTCCGATATCTATTGCTGCAATTCTAGTTTTTTTCTTTTCCATCGGATTTGTTTAAAAGAAATTTACATACCTCAAAAACATCTTCAGTTTCGATATCATCAATCAAATCAGACTTTCTTATAAAGATTTTATCTTCACCGTAAGGCGCCCAATTAAACGGGTTTGTTGGACCAAAAAGAGAGATCTGCGGAGTATGCGTAATACCTGCTACGTGCATTAGTCCTGTATCATTGGTAATGTATAAATCAGAAATAGAAATAAGTGCAGCAGCTTCATGGATTGTATGATTTATAAATTGATGAATTTTTACTTTTGAATTTATTTTAACATAATTAAGTTCTTCTTCGTCAAACTTTGAACCTGTTAAATAAAAAGAACACTTATAATGATTATCAAGCAACTCAACAAGCTTGATATATTTATTTAAAGACCACTTATTTTGAGGTTTACCCGCACCAATATGAAGACCTATCAGACGATTTTGTTTATTCTCTCTTATTTTATTAACAAATTTATTTGCAACATCAAGATCAGAATTATTGAATGTTATATTACTGCTGAAATCGTTTGTGGTTATTCCAAAAGGTCTGACAATATCAAGAATAAAATCAGCCACATTGGAATCTGGATCTTTTCTCCAGTCAAGTTCTATTCTCTTATCAAAAAAGAATGAGCTTTCATTTACTTTTCCATCAAGACTTTTAACACCAATTCTTACCCGACTCTTTGAAATCCTCGAAATTAAATTACTCGTAAATGAAACAGATACAGTTGAAGGGACAATTACAACATCAAATCCCTGTCGTAAAAATTTTATAAACTTAATAAATCTTGTTGGCAGAAATATCTTCGGTTTATCGAAAACAAAATAATCATCTACATATTTGTTTTTTATAATTGCTGATTTGTTTACAGGGCTAACAACCAGATATATTTTAGAATCCGGATATTTTTCTTTAATTGCACGAAATAATGAAACTGATGCAAGCATATCACCCAGTTGATTATGCTGTCGAACAATCAGAACTTTTTTTACTTCACCTAATTCAGTGCTGTCATTTTCTTTTATCGAATAATGCTTTTTAAGGTATGATAAAAATATTTTAGAAAAAACTGAGTTGTGAGCCATATTAAATCACTTTTTTTCTTCTTCACCGGATTTAATTTCTACATACTTTGCTTCTTCAACATCCTCAAATTTAGATTTTCGTTGTACTGGATTAGATTTTATTTTAACATTGTTTTTTGTACCAGAAGAGTTTCTTAGCATTATCAAAATCAATCTGGACACTATATAAAAAAACAAGAGATATAAAATAAACCTAAGCATAATCTAACCAGAATATTTCCTTTCAGGATTAAAGTACTCGATTGGTCCGCGCTCTTCCCTGAAAATTTCCCTGAATAGTTCATCAAAGTCATTGTCATTATTAACAAAATCAATATCAGATGAGTTAACAATTAAAAGCGGAGTTGAATTATATCTAAAGAAAAAATGATTATATGCTTCGCTTAATTCTTCAATATAATTTCTTGTCAGATTTCTTTCGATACTTCGGCTGCGTTTTTTTATATTGAACATTAATCTATCTACATTGGATTGCAGATAAACAACCAGATCAGGCTTTCTGAGATTTCTTGATAAAAGCGGAAACACTGATTCATACAGCTTTAATTCTTCGGCAGAAAGATTTAAGTAAGCAAATATTTTATCTTTATCAAAAATATAATCGCAAATAATAAAATTGTTAAACAGATCTTCCTGATTTAATTCTTCCTGCTGTTTAAATCTGTTTACCAAAAAGAACATCTGAGTCTGGAATGCAAATCTTTTTCTATCATTATAAAACTTTTCAAGAAATGGATTAGCTTCAAATTGTTCCAGGATAAGTTTTGCTTCCAATCGTGTCTTAAGTTTTTTTGCAAGCGCTGTTTTACCGGCTCCGATTACACCTTCTACAGCAATATATTTGATTTCTTTAGATACAGCCAAGGTTTATATTTTCCGTAATAAGTTTATCTGATAATTTTTTAAGAATATATTTGTTTTCAAGTTCATCAACAAAATCTTTATATCTTCTGTTATACACCGGGTTGATAAGTTCTGGTTCAATTTCAATTAAGGGAAACAACACAAAATCACGATAAATAATACCTTTATGCGGTAAAGTAATAATTTCATCTGAAAAAATTAACTCGTTAAATAATAAAATATCAAGATCAATTTCTCTAGGTCCCCATCTTTCCCTTGCAATTCTGCCTTTTTGCTTTTCAATTCTTTTTAATTCTTTCAATAATTCATTCGGACTATATCCGGTTTCAATTTTTATAACTGCATTATAAAAATCAGATTGTTCTGTTTTTCCAAATGGTAAAGTTTCATAAACCGAAGATACAGATTTAACAGTTGTGTTGTGTAAAAGCTTAATGCACGAAAGTGCCCGTTGTAAATTCTGTAACCGATCACCAACATTGCTGCCTAAACCAATATATACAGTATTTAATTTTTCGGACATCAGATTTTCAGGTCTTCCCTGCCTTTGATAACTTCTACTTCAACACAATCAACCATACCGCCAAGCGGAGGATTATTTTTTCTTACTCTAACTGCAATTTTCTCAATAGCAGCAAATTTGTTTAATAGTTCATCCGCAATTTTATCAGCAACAGATTCAATTAAATAATATTTCTGTTCCAAAGCAAGATGATAAAGAACCTTGTAAACTTTTTGATAATCTATAGTTTCGTGTAATGAATCGTGCTTTGCAGCATTGGAAAAATCAGTATAAATATCAACATCAGCTTCAAACTTACCACCAACGCTTTGTTCTTCACTGTTAACACCATGATAACCATAAAACGCCGCTTTTTTTATGCGGATGATATTTTCCATAAGGCTCCTGAAAATTATTAAATCAAAATTACATATTATCTTTAATAGTTACTTAAATGTTTTGACGTTAGTATAAAAATATTCAATTCAATTTTAGGCATATTCTCTATCAGATAAAATCATAATTAGAGGAAGAAACTGTTACAGTAATCTATTTCCCCTGATCTTTCATTGCAATTACACCAATAGATCTTCCGGAAAGACTTCCATCCCTTCTGTAAGAATGAAATAATTCACTATACTCAAATGTGCAAAGCACTGATTTTTGTATTTGAACTTTCGGGACTCCAAACTCCAGCAAAGTATCATAATTTATCCCGCTTACATCAAGTAAATATTTTCTACCGTTTCTGTGCAGATACTTGTTATCAAACTTTGCTGCTACTTCATCACCTACTTCATAATTGTTTTGTGAAATTGATGGACCAATATAAACATTAAGATTTTCGGGTTTAGCATTAAAATCGTTTGAAAGTTTATCAAGAGTTTTGCCTAAAATGTTTTGTTCTGTTCCGCGCCAGCCGGCATGAACAGCAGCAATAATCTGATTTTTATTATCATAAATAAATATTGGTGTACAATCAGCAATAATAACTGCAAGTCCAAGACCTTTTTTATTTGTAATTAATGCATCACTTTGTCCGCAATCTCCGCTGCAATCAACTACTTGTATTATATCAGAATGAATTTGTCTTTGAAAGCTTATTGAATCATCCGATAATCCGGTTTGCTCAAAAAATTCTTTACGATTCTTTTCAACAATTTCTCTGTCATCACCAATGGAATAAGATAGATTAAATCCATACGGAGAATTTGTGTTTTTTAAAAATCTAGTACTAAATCCAAAAACAATATTTTTGAATTTGTTAAATATGTATGGTTTCAGAATAAACATTTTATCGGGGGCAAATTTAATCAATCTTTACAAATGATATATCAAGTCAAATAAACTTAGATTGGCAAAAATTAGTCTTAATACTATATTGCTTCATTAAAAAAATTAAAAAAGGACAAAATTGAGAATTTTAGTTTCAAACGACGATGGAATTGATTCAGCAGGGATACATTCGCTGGCAGAAGCATTAAAAGAAATTGCAGAAGTAACAGTTGTTGCTCCTCACAAAGAACAAAGTGCAGTCGGGCACGCAATAACAATGCAAACACCACTGCGCGTTTTTGAATATCAGAGGAATGGTAGTTTTTTTGGTTATGCCGTTGATGGAACGCCGGCTGATTGCATTAAAATAGGAATAAGAAATCTTATGACTGCACCACCGGACCTGGTTATATCAGGTATAAATCACGGGTCAAATACTGCGATAAATATTATTTACTCAGGCACAGTTTCAGCCGCACGTGAAGGAGCCATAATGGAAGTTCCTTCTATTGCAATTTCTATTACAAGTTACCGTGTTTGGGATTTTTCTTATGCTGCAAAAGTAGCAAAACATCTTGCTCAGGAAGTTTATAAAAGAAAACTTCCTTCAGGTACGATGCTTAATGTTAATGTGCCAAATCTTCCTGAAGAAGAAATCAAAGGGATCCTGCTTACAAAGCAGGGTAAATCAAAGTGGGATGATATTTATGAAAAAAGAGTGGATCCCTATGGCAGAAATTATTATTGGCTTACGGGCAGTTTAATGGCAGTAGATGTTGACCCTGATCTTGATCAGGCAGCAATTAAAAATAATTATGTTTCAATCTCACCTATTCATTTTGATCTTACTGATTATAATACATTCGATCGAATGCGGGATTGGAAAATTGAAAATCTGATGAATGGAAGGTAATTTGATTTATAATGTTCGGTTATGAAAATATAAATCTTACACTTTCATTCAATCTTATATTTTTTATCATAAGTCTGCTGATAATAATTGCTTATTCTGTTTATGTTTATAAATATACTCTCCCTCCCGTTGGCAATCTCCGAAGATTTTTTCTTGCAGCTTTAAGAATCCTTGCTTTAGCATTACTTGTGTTTATTATTTTTGAACCGGTTTTAGTCCTGACTGAAAAAAAAGTCCTGCCTCCGGTAAGTCTGTTCTTTATAGATAACAGTAAATCAATGCAAATTAATGATGGAACTAATCGTGCGGAAGCTGTTCATCATTTTATTGATGAGATAACCAATACCGATATAAAAGGAAATAAAAAGTTCTTTAGTTTCGGTTCTAAAATTAAAGCGGTTGATGTTGATAGTCTTGATAAAATTAATTTTACAGAGCCTTCCACAAACTTTGCTCAGATTATAGAAGATGTAAAAAACTCAGATGATAATATTTCATCAATTACAATTGTGTCTGATGGTGTTATGACAGATGGATCAACACCTTTTTACAGTGCCCAACGAACAGGAATTCCATTTTTTAATTTAGCTGTAGGAGATAGTTCGAGAAAAAAAGATATTGAATTAAAAAATATAATGTTTAATGAATATATCTATGCTCAAACTCCTACAACAATCAGTGCAATTATTACTAATAACGGATTTGCCGGTAAAAATGTGTCTGCTGAATTATATGAGGGATCAAACTTAATTTCACAAAAAAATATATTGCTTGATAAAGGCGGAGTTAATTCACTTTTATTTGAATATACACCAACTGCAAGCGGTGAAAAGAAAATCCAGATAAAGGTCAGTACTCTCGATGGCGAAGCTTCTGTTCTTAACAACAATAAAAGCTTTTTTGTTAACGTGCTTGATAATAAAATTAATATTTTACTAATAGCAGGATCGCCTAGTGCTGATTTAACTTTTATTAAAAATTCTCTTTCAGATGATCCTAACTTTCGGGTAAACACACTCACCCAGATTTCTTCGGATAAATTTTTAGAACAAAATCAGAATCTTTTGTTGGATAGTGCTAACATTATTTATTTAATCGGTTATCCAAATCAAAAATCTGGTAATGAATTTCTTGCAAGGGTTCTCAATAAACTAAAGACTAAAAATATTCCCTTGTTCTTATTACTTTCATCAGAAGTTTCGCCGGTAAAACTAAAAGAGATTGAGGATTTACTTCCTGTTTCAGTAACACAAATTGAAAATAATTTTTTGCAGGTTCAGCCTGATCCAGAAATCACTGAACTATCTAATCCACTCTTAAGCTATTCATCCAAAAACGAATGGAGCAATTTACCGCCAATACCTCAGGCACTTTCAAATGTTAAAGTAAAACCTGAAAGTAAGGTAATAGCGAAAACTCTGGTCAATGGTCAGCCAAAAAATAATCCTCTAATAATTACCCGATATTTTGGCTCCAAGCGATCAATAGTGGTTTTGGGAAATGAAGTCTGGAGATGGAAATTACAAACGGCTCAGAAAGACATCAAATTATTTGATAATTTTTTATTAAGCTCATCCAGATGGTTAAATGCTCCTGATGAAGATAAAAGAATTAAGATAAGGACCTCAAAAAGATTTTACTCAGCAGGTGAACCAATAGAATTTTCTGCACAGGTTTATGATGACTTATTTAATCCTTTAAGTGATGCTGAATTAAAATTAAATATTTCCGGTCCTGAATATCATGACGAAATGATTTTAAATTCCATTGGTAACGGATTGTATGAAGGAAGTATATCAATAAATAAAAATGGAGATTATAAGTTTACCGGACAGGTACTTTTTGATGGAAAAAATCTTGGAACTGATAACGGAACATTTAACGTAGGTGATGTTGACCTGGAATTAGCAGAAAGCCGGATGAATTTCGAATTTCTTGATCAGCTTAGCACTGAAACAAAAGGTAAAACATATTTAAACACAAACACCGATCAATTGATTAAGGATTTAATACAAACAAATCAAAACTCATCAAAAGAAAAAATTTTAACTTCAGAAATCAGGCTCTGGTCTAATGAGATATTGCTGTTTTTAGTGATCTTACTTTTTTCATTAGAATGGTTTATCAGAAAAAGATCAGGAATGCTTTAATTATGTTGGAAACCCAAAATAATTATTTACTTTCTGTCTTAGATCTTATACTTCCCAGATTCTGCTGCTCTTGCAAAACCAAATTAAAATCAACCGATAAATCAATTTGCAGTAATTGCTTAATGAATATTGAGGAAATTGATGATTCTAGATTACTATATGAGTTCAATAAAAAATTTTCGGATAATAAAATAATATCAGATTTCTTCGCTCCTTATTTATTTGAAAAAGATAAAGAACTTCAGCAAGCAATTCATTCCCTTAAATATGAAAATAAATTCAGAGTTGGTATTTATCTGGGAGAAATGATTGCAAAAAAAATTATTGAAAGAAGACCACATTGGAAATTTGATATTATTATTCCCATCCCATTACATAAGCTGAAAGAAACAGAGCGGGGTTATAACCAATCTTATTTTATTGCAAAAGGAATAAACAGAATCTTAGGGACTAAGTTTAACAAATCAATCGTAAAACGGAGCAAGTACACAGAATCTCAAACCACACTCACTTTTATCGAACGAAAAGAAAATATGGATGGAGCATTCACAGTAAAAAATAAAAAAGCAGTATCCGAAAAAATTATCCTTCTGGTAGATGATGTTATTACAACCGGGGCAACAATGTCTGAATGCGGAAAAGTTCTACTTGAATCAGGTGCGGAAAAAATATTGGCAGCATCAATTGCAATAGCAGATTAAATTACATCTCTTCCGGTGCAGATACGCCAAGAATACTTAATCCGTTTTTTATAACAATCATTGCAGCATAAGACAATGCTAAACGTGCTTCAGCTAATTTGGTTTCTGTACCAAGTATCCGGCAGGTTTTATTAAAACGATGATAGGCTGCTGCAAGCTCATATAAATAAGTGCAAATTCTATGAGTTTCCAAACTATCTGCACTCAATTCAACTTCTTCTTCAAATTGAAATAGAGTTTTGATTAAATGCTGTTCATCATCGTGCACAAGCAACTCAAGATTATTAGTTGAGATTTCCAACTGAACTTCTTTTACGCGGTTTAGGATCGAATTAATTCTTGCGTGTGCATATTGAACATAGAAAACAGGATTTTCATCAGACTTCTTTTTAGCAATTGACAAATCAAATACCATATGTGAATTGATATTACGCATATTAAAAAAATATCTTACTGCATCTTTACCAACTTCACTGGTTAATTCATCAAGAGTTATGTAGTTAGCTTTTCTGGTTGACATCTTAACAACTTCATCCCCATCCATAATTGTAACAAACTGCTGTATCATCACTTTTACTTTATCAGGATTTAATCCTATAGCTTTTATTCCTGCCAAAACATCAGGATAAGTTGCATTATGATCTGAACCAAAAACATCGATTAATAAATCATATCCGCGATTTATTTTTACAGCGTGATATGCAATATCAGGAAGGCGGTAAGTTGGTTCGCCTGTACTTTTAATAATTACTTTATCTTCATTCTTACTAAGTGCAGATAATTTTAACCAGATCGCTCCGTCCTTTTCGTATGAAAGACCATTTGATTTGAAATAATCTAAAAGCTCGTTGATCTTTCCATCCTTGTATAATGAATTTTCATTAAAAAATATCTTATGAATTATACCAAGATTTTCTAAAGATTTTTTTATATCAGAAAATATTTCCTTCTCAGCAGTATCTTTGAATATTCCTTCAGGGTCGTCATTCTTAAGTGAATCTCCGTATTTAATATATAACTGCATTGCAATCTCTTTAATATACTCCCCTTGATAATAGTCTTCAGGGAAAGAGATTTGCTCACCAATAATTTCTAAATATCTTAATCTGACAGAATCACCTAAAACCCGCATTTGTCTGCCGGCATTATTAAAATAATACTCACGATCAACTTCATATCCCACCCATTCTAAAAGATTTGCAACTGTATCACCTACAACTGCATTTCGTCCATGTCCAACTGTCAATGGTCCTGTTGGATTTGCAGAAACAAATTCGACGTTTGCCCTTTTACCGGCATATTTTTCTGATTTACCAAAACTATCTTTTTTATCAATAATCTTTTTTATGATGTATGTAACATATTCTTTTGTAAAAAAGAAATTGATGAAACCGGGTCCGGCGATTTCAGTCTTGTAAATTACTTTGGGATCAACTTTTAATGAATCTAATATCTGCTGGGCAATTGCTCTCGGATTGTCTTTAAGTTTTTTTGAAAGAAGCATTGCAGCATTGGTTGCTAAATCACCATACCCGGCGAGTTTTGGCTTTTCAAATACAAGTGTAATTTCTTTTAAAGCAGGTATATCAGTTTCTGCTTTTTTGAAAACTGTAAGTAGATAGTTTTTCAATTGAAAATTTTTTTATTCTTTTTTTGATTTAGCAGTTGTTGTTTTTCTGGTAGTCTTAGGTTTTGATTTAGCTTTTTCTTTCTTTGCCTCAATCGGATCCTGAACATCAAATATCGGAGCATCGCCCCACAGTTTTTCTATATTATAAAATTCTCTCGATTCTTTTTTAAATATATGCACCACAACATCAACATAATCCAATAAAACCCAGCTCAATGCAGCCATTCCTTCTTTATGCCAGTATTTAATTCCCTTTTCTCTTAGTTTCTCATCAATCTCATCAGCAATCGCTTTAACCTGAGTATCAGAATCGGCAGAACAAATCACAAAGTAATCAGCAAAAGAAGTTATTTCCTTGAGATCAATTATTTTAACATCATAGCCTTTCTTATTAAATATAAGATTAGCTATTTGTTCAGCAACTTTTTTAGAATTCAATTTCAGCTCCCGCTAATTTGAAAATATTTATTAAAGTCTTTCCCGATTACAATAGTCAAATCAATAAAAAGACTTTTATTTATTTCTGTAATAATAAAACGTTTGTTAAGATTTAAAGAATCAGCAACTTTAAATGCTGTTTCAGTATTATTCATCCTGTCAATAATAAAAGTATTATCTACATTAAAAGATCTGTAATTACCGGTTTTAACTACATCTATACCTTTTTTTCTAAGCAAATCAGTTAAAGCATTTCCGGCACCAGCAATTCCGCAACCATTTAAAATTTCAACCTGAATCATCTGCTGAACATTTTGCGGCTTGGAATCCTGCTTTGAATCCGAATTAAAAATACCGGTCTTATTAAAAATATTAATTAAAAGGAATAATGTAATAAGAGATAATATTGATGATGTAATAATAAAAAAAAGTCGTGTGTTTTTCTCTGAATTTATATCTGTGCCTGAAGTAAAAAACTTTTTTTCTTTATTGTCCAATCCGGATCTCATTAACTAATAACTGAACGGTCCAAATCCGGAATCAAAGAAGCCGTTATAATACCAATTACCAAAAGATCTGTTAAATCTGTAATAAGGATCATAAAAGTAATTTGGTATTGCACGGTATTGTACAGAAATGTTGAAATCATCCCAGGGTCTGTAATTAAATGCAGCACGGGTAATGTATAAACCCTGAATAGAATTCTGGAAATCTTTTCCTAATGAACTGTAAGGACTTGTTATAATACTTGCATCCACCTGAACATTCATATTGTCAGCAAATTTATAAAACATACTATTTGTATATGTCGCCAAGCTTGTTCCATATCCTCCAAAAGTAGAATATGAAAGACCGATTGAATGTTTCATACTAAAGTTATCGGGGTTTATAAAACCCAAAATATAATTAGATGATTTATCAGTTATTCCGTCTTTTGGTGTTTCCGTTGGAAAGACAGGATCTTTAAATTGACCAAATGCAAATGTTGCAGCAACTAAAACAAAAAATAATATGACTTTTTTCATAATAATCTCAAATTTTCTACCCGATTTTATGGAAATCTTAACTTAATGTCAATGAAACTAATCACCCTTTAGACGCATTATTCCGGAATTTTCCTCACCTGAAAATGAAAACAATATTAATTCCAATAAAAAGTATTTAAACAGAATATTACTTTACCAGTACAATCATCTCAATTTCAACTGCAGCATCAAGTGGTAATGAAGAAACACCTACTGCACTTCTGACGTGTTTACCAACTTCACCAAATATTTTTCCAATTAATTCTGAAGCACCATTTGCAACTTTTGGCTGTGCAGTAAACTCCGGTGTACTTGCAACAAATACAGTAAGTTTTTCAACTTCAATAATATTATCAAGATTTCCTATAACAGATTTAATCGCTGCTAAACAGTTAAGTGCACAAATCTGAGCTGCTAGAATTCCTTCTTCTTCAGATAATTCTTTTCCGATTTTACCTTTGTATTTTACTTCACCTTTTACCACAGGTACCTGTCCTGAAGTCATAACAAGGTTTCCAACTTTTTTTGCGGGGATGTAGGCTGCTAAAGGTTTTGCAACCTCCGGAACTTCAAATCCAAGTTCTTTAATTTTTTCTTCTATCATAAAATCTCCTAAACGATTATTATTTTTTTCTTAAATTTGATTCGAAACATTTAGTAAAAAAGGATTTCAAATGACTGATAGTAAATTTACAGATTTTATCGGGATTGTTAAACGATTAAGAAAAGAATGTCCGTGGGACCGGGAACAGACTAATGATTCGATAAAATCAAATACAATTGAAGAAGCGTATGAAGTAGTTGAAGCTATTGATAATAAAAACTATGATGAACTAAAAAAAGAGCTTGGAGATTTATTGCTTCACGTAGTATTTCACACCCAGATTGCCGAAGAACAAAATTATTTTAAGATCGATGATGTTATTGATTCTATCCAATCAAAATTAATAAGAAGACATCCACATGTTTTTGGTGAAACAAAAGTATCAGATTCCAATGAAGTGAAAAAAAACTGGGAAGAAATCAAGCTAAGCGAAGGAAGAGAATCTGTATTAGATGGAGTGCCTCATAATTTACCTGCACTGCAAAGAGCGAACAGACTGCAGGAGAAAGCAGCAAAAGTTGGTTTTGATTGGGAAAAGAAAGAAGATGTTTGGAAAAAAGTAATTGAAGAAATTCAGGAAATGCACGAAATAGAAAGAATTAAATCACAATCTGATAAAAACGCAAATACTAATGACCTGAATAATAAATTAGAAAAGGAAGTTGGCGATGTTTTCTTTGCTATGGTAAATTATGCCCGCTTTCTTGGTATCAATCCTGAAGACGCATTAAGAAAAACAAACGATAAATTTATTAAACGATTTAACTACGTCCAGAAAAAAGTTAAAGAATCAGGCAAAACAATTAACGAATCAAATCTTGAAGAGATGGATAAGTACTGGAATGAAAGTAAAAAGCTGTCAGAATTTAATTAGTTATTATTTACCATTATTAAATTTATCATAAGCATCAATGATATCTTTAACAAGTTTATGCCTTACTACATCTTCTTTATCAAAATAAGCAAATCCAACACCAGTTATTCCGCTTAAAATATCCTTTGCCTGAATTAATCCGCTTTTAGATTTAACCGGCAAATCAATCTGAGTTATATCCCCGGTAATAATTGCCTTTGAATTTGCACCTAATCTTGTAAGAAACATTTTCATCTGAACATCAGTAGCATTTTGAGCTTCATCAAGAATTACAAAAGCATTATTAAGAGTTCTGCCGCGCATATACGCGAGCGGAACAATTTCAATAACTCTTTTTTCGATATAACCTTTCAGTTTTTCTGACGGAATCATATCATCGAGAGCATCATATAATGGCCGCAAGTAAGGATCAATTTTTTCCTGAAAGTCGCCCGGTAAAAATCCAAGGCTTTCACCAGCTTCTACTGCTGGTCTGGCAAGTACAATTCTTTTTACAATTCCCTTTTTTAATGCTGAAACTGCAATAGCAACAGCCAGATAAGTCTTACCTGTTCCTGCTGGACCGATAGCAAAACAAATATCATTTTTACCGGCAATCTGCAAGTATTTTTTTTGTCCCGGTGTTTTTGCTTTCACAACATCGTTTTTTGTGTAAAGAACTATTGAATCATATTCAGCTTCCCCGATAATTTCTTTACCTTCAATTGTAAGATTAAGGATTGTTTCAATATCACTTTTATTTAATTTGCCACTCGTATTAAGCACATAAACCATTTCCTTAATAACTTTTTCAACAATCTCAACTTCCTCCAAAACCCCTTTTATGTTTACTATATCGCCACGGACAGAAATAGTAGAGTTGAATCTGTCTTCAAGCAGATTAAGATAGGCATCATTAACACCAAGAAGCCCCAACATATCAACGCCATTAAGTGTAATCTTTTTTTCTGCGGTTGTCATGATCTTTTTAAATACAAAAAGCCCTCATCGAAAAAGACAAGGGCTTAAATTTGTCAGAACCAAAAAACAAATTATTGTACCGGAGCCGGTTTATAATTCTTTCTTAGTTTTTCATACTTTGTTTTTTCTTCTTCTGTAAGATTAGGAATCTTGAAAACTTGTTTTGGATAAATTAAATCAGGATTCTTAATCTGATCTCTGTTAGCCTTATAAATTACAGGCCATGCAAATCCGTTACCGTAATGTTCTTTTTTCTTTGCAATGTTCCAGAGACAATCACCTTTTACAACAGTATAGTTGATTTCTGATGGAGCCTCAACCCAGTTGTCAAGGTCTTTCTGCATTTGATTATGAACTTTTGTAAAGAATTCTGGTAATGCAGATATTTTATTTTTCTTTAATGCATTAAGATCAGTCTGTCTGTCAGTTTTCGGACCTTCTTTTCTTTTGATCTTGCCATCTAATTCATTAACAGCTTTTCTGAAGTTATTTACATCGTTTCTTGTAGCGCCAACAATCTGGTACAACTCATCGATGCACTCTTCAGGATCCTGCAGATTCATTGCTTTTAAATTATCTATATCGCTTTTGAGAGCGCTGATTTCACTTTCAAGTGCAGCTTTCTTGTTCTTGAAAGTGGTCATTTCAGATTCCCATTGCTCTTCGGTCATTTTCTGTGCAAAGTTTACAGCAGTAAAAAGAAGAACCAGGGAAACTATGCCTAATAATTTTGATTTGATACTCATTATATATATCCTCTGAAAATATTTAAAAATCATTAATTAATTATTTGGGTAATTTTTCCAGGTTTGCCTTTGCTTCTTCTTTTTGCTTTTCGCATTCAGCAAGTTTTCTGTTTGTGTCCTCGATCTGAGCTTCAAGTTTAGCTCTTTCATCTCTTAATGAGTTAGCTTCTGTCTCAAGGGAAGCAACTTCATTTTTAAGATCACTCAATTCTTTTAATTGAGCATCACTTAAACCACCGCATCCACTTAAGAAGGCAGTAGTAAGTGCAATACCGCTGATCAACACGGCTGATCTCAACGATTTAGTTATGTTCATTCGATACCTCCGAATATATTGGTTAGTGATTATTTTTAACGAAAAAATAAAATTTTCTTATCGATATTTAAAACACTTGTGCAATTTATACAAAAAAAATTAATTAAAGAAATAAGATTTATCACATTATTTATGTTTTTTGCGTCATATAAGACGTTTTTCTACAAAACTGGTATAAGAATTACCTGCAATAATTATATGATCAAAAACAGGGATTTCCATTATCTTACCTGATTCTACAATTTTTTTTGTTATGGAAATATCTTCGTTACTGGGTTCCGGATTTTCACTCGGATGATTATGAATAAGAATTATACTGGCAGAATTATTTTCAATAGCAGTCTTAAATATTTCTCTTGGAGAAACAACACTCGAATTCAAATTGCCCTGAGATATCCGCTCATAACGTATTATCTTGTTTGCCGAGCTTAAACATACAACAATAAATTGTTCTTTTACCTCATCTCTAAGTATTGGAATAAAGATTTCTGCCACATCTGCAGGCGATGTAATCTTCTTTTGTGAAAACCATTTTGTTTGTGATAAAATTCTTCTGCTTATTTCAAATGCCGCTAATAGTGTTGCAGCTTTATTTTTACCTACACCGGAATTTTTAATCAGATCTGCTGAAGTTTTTGAAGCAAGCTGTGCAAGATTAGTTTCTTTACTGATTATTTCCTGTGAAATCTGAATAACAGATTTACCCTTTGTACCTGTTCTTAACAAGATCGCAATTAATTCTGCATCAGTAAGGCTTTGTGCACCTCGCAAAAGTAATTTTTCTCTTGGTCTGTCATCTGCAGGCAGGTCTTTTACTTTAAGCATTAACATCCTTTACTTTAATCATTAGACCGATATTTTTCAACAAGTTCAAAAATTCCATCTTTGTAACGGATAATGTTATTGTATTTATTATTTCTCTGTGAACTGAATGATATATTGTTGTGAAATCCGTTTACACTTATACCTGATTCCATTTTATATCTGATATTTTTTCTTGTGGGATCAGTATTCCTCATTACAGTTAATAAATACTTTGCTGCATCATAGCCGTATAAAACATTTCTGTTCACTTCTAATCCGATAATCTTTTTAAAATCACCAGAAAAATCTTTTAGCTCAGGATTATTATAATCAATAAAATAATCAGAATCGAAAGTCAGTCTGTTGCTTAATGTTGATGATGATTCAAAGCCTTTACCTAAAAACCAATCCTGATTTCCATACAGATTAACATTCAATCCATTTTGAACCATTTGGGATAATATAGTTCCGGCATCAGATGCATCTGATATAGGAACATAAATACCTTCTATTTCATTTGCCAGGACTGATATTCTTGCAACCTGTTCACTAAGATCAAATGATTTACTTCTGAAAGTTTCCTTTGCATTTATTATACCGCCAAGTTTTTCAAATTCCCGTATAAAACTTGCAGCCAGCAAAGGAGAATATCCCTCAATTGAATTAAGAACAGCAAGCTTTCTTTTGTTTTCCACAAAGTAAAGATATTGCGCAAATATTTTGCCTCTGGAAGTCAGTGAAGGATTTGCCTGAAAGAAATTATCACTTAGCTGAATCAGATCATCATCAGTTGCAGTCGGAGATATTAAACATATATTGGATTTATCTATTTCTTTAAGGGCTGTTCTGACATCATCACTAAAAATCGGACCCAATATACATCTGATATTATTGTTCTCAACAAATTCAGAAGCAAACTGAGTTGTTAATGTTTTGTCCCTTTTAATATCTTTAACAAGTAATCCAATCTTATCAGTATTAGTTGAGTTATATATATGGAATGCATATCTAATACCTTCCAGCACTTCACGTGCAGAAAATATTTCTCTGTCATTAGAGTCGGTTAATGATATTAAAATACCAACAACAGGAACTGATTCTTCTGATTGTACTGTGCCGACATTTTTCTTAAGATTTAAAGCTTCTAAATATTCATCAGAAGATATATAGCTAGTTGTTATTTCCTGAAATTTTTTACCAGCATTTTGTTTATCATTTTCTTGTAATAGTAATTTTCCTTCCAGTAAAAGGAGGAATGGTTCTATTTTATTTTTTTCATATCTGCTGCGGGTTTTGCTTATATCAGAGCTCCTTAGATAATTTAATGCGATTTTTTCTGCCAGATTTTTGTTCTCATTTTTATAAACAACGGATTTAGTTTCATTAAGCAGATTAATAAGATGGTTAAATGCAGTAAGATATTTTTGCTGCTGTATGTAATTACTTAAAAGTAAATTATTTGCTTCATCAAGATATTTGCTTGTTGGATAATTTTCTAAAAAGGATTTTAAAGCAGTTTCAGTTTCAGTATATTTTTTTTGCTCCAAAAGTATTTTACATATAAACAACGATGAGGCTGAAATCTTTGAGTTATTCTCTTTTCTGGATTCAATTAATTTAAATAATGATAGCGCATCAGAGTACTTATGAGATTTATAATACTGAATAGCTTTTTCAAAATCACGGTTATTATCGACTGTAATATTTTGCGAGAGTAAAGAAAATGTAAATAAAATAAAAAATAATATCGCTTTTTTCATTTTGAACAAATCTAAGTTTAATTCTTTCTAAGAATAAATTTTGGGCAATCCGAAAATAACTTTATCTAACATAATATAAATATCTGCAAATATCTATGAACTAAGCTCAATTGCTTTAGAAAAATGCATCTCGGATTTTTCAAAATCTTCCAATGCATAAAAAATCTTACCGGCAAATTCCTGAACACTTACATCATTATAGTTTTCCTTTAATGTTTTCTGAATCTAAGTAAGTGCGTGATTATACATCTTAAGACTGTAATAGATTTTTGCCGATATAAGGTTTAACTCCCAAAAATCCGAATAGACAAATTGTATTTTATTTGCAAAGTCTAAAGCCTGATCATAGTTCTTAAGTTCATATTCAATTTTTGCAAGATGAAGATGCGCTTTAAGTTTTAACTCATCATTATCATTGCTCTTTATATAATCTGTAAAATATTCTTTGCTTAATTCATATTCATTTATCATCAGATAGCAATATCCGATAAGATATAAAACATAAGGCTTTTCGTGCTTGATATTATCAAGTACCTGTACCGCTTCAAACCATTTTGAATTTCTTAATAAAAACTGCCCGAAGTAAAGTGAGATATCAATGTTTTCCGGAGATTTGGAATGTAACTGATCTAATAAACTGATTGCTGAATCAAAAAACCCCATATTCTCATAAAGTTCTGCCAGCAAATAATAAGTGTTATCAGAATCTTTCAGGTTTATAAGCCGTTTATAAATCTGAATAGCATGCAGATTTTTGCCTTCAGAAACGTATGCTGCGGCAAGATTAAGTTTATATTTTATTTTTTCTTCTTTCATTTATTCCCATTCAATAGTTGCAGGTGGTTTTGAACTTATATCATAAACTACTCTGTTAATGCCGCGCACTTTATTGATTATCTTGTTGGAAATATTCGAAAGAAAATCGTGATTAAAATTATACCAATCGGCTGTCATTCCATCAACAGAAGTAACAGCACGCAGCGCAAGAACATATTCATAAGTTCTTGCATCCCCCATAACACCTACTGATTGAACCGGAAGTAAAACAGCAAAAGCCTGCCAAATATCATTATAAAGTCCTGCATCGATAATTGATTTTATAAATATATCATCAGCTTCTCTAAGCATATCAAGTTTTTCTTTATCAACCGGACCAAGAACCCTGACTGCTAATCCGGGACCCGGGAAAGGATGTCTTTGTATAAATTCTTCAGGTATGTTAAGCTCATGACCGACATTTCTAACTTCATCTTTAAACAATGTTCTGAAAGGTTCAATCAATTTCAAATTCATTTTTTCAGGTAAGCCGCCAACATTATGATGAGATTTAATAGTAACAGAAGATCCTTTAACTGAAACTGATTCAATAACATCAGGATAAAGTGTTCCCTGCACCAGAAATTCAACACCTTTTATTTTTTTTGCTTCACTTTCAAAAACTTCAATAAAAGTATTGCCGATAATTTTTCTTTTCTGTTCAGGATCAGAAATATTTTTTAATCTGCTGATAAAAAGTTCAGAAGCATCTATATGTATATGATCAAGAGATAACTTCTTATCAAAAACTTCACGGATTTTCTGGCTCTCATTTTTTCTCATTAAACCTGTATCGATATGTATGCAGGTAAGATTTTCACCAATAGCTTTTTTAACCAGCACTGCCGCAACTGTTGAATCAACTCCACCACTAAGTGCACAGATTACTTTAGATTGATTGACTTTTGCTTTTATTTCCTGAATTGTATTATCAATAAAATTGTGAGGAGTCCATTCCCCTTTACAATTACATATATTGTATAAAAAATTATTTATTATTTTTTTGCCTTCTAAAGTATGGACGACTTCGGGATGGAACTGCACGCCATATATTCTGCTCTTTTCATTTGATACCGCTGCAATCGGAGCATGATCAGAACTTGCAATAGTTTCAAATCCATCAGGCAATTCAGTTATATAATCACCGTGACTCATCCAAACCTGTGAAGACAAATTTATTCCATTGAACAACGGAGAGGTCTTAATAATATTTAATGATGCACGCCCATATTCTCTGTCTTTGGCAGGCTCAACCTTACCTCCAAATTTTTTGGTTAATATCTGAAGACCGTAACATATTCCAAGAATCGGAATTTTAATCTTCAGAATTTCATCATCAATATCAGGGGCATCTGTATCGTAAACACTCATCGGACCGCCGGATAAAATTATTCCCGACGGATTGAATTTTAGAACTTCCTGAAGAGTAATTTTATGGGAGTAAATTTCGGAATAGACATTTGCTTCTCTGACACGTCTGGTTATCAGTTGAGTAAATTGTGAACCAAAATCGATTATCAGAATTTTTTCTTCTAAAAGCATAGATTGATTTAAAAATAAAACAAAATCCGGTTGCCCGAATTTTGTTTATAAATTCTTCAAAAGTATAGAACTATTGACCAATTAAGGCTTGATATGCTGCAGAATCTAAAAGATCATTCAACTCTGAAGCATCACTTATTTCTATTTTGATCATCCAGCCTTTTCCATAAGGATCAGAATTAACATCTTCAGGTGAATCTTTAAGTGCTTCATTAATTTCGATAACCTTACCTGAAAACGGAGCAAAGATATCGCTTACGGTTTTAACAGCCTCTATTGTTCCGATTGATTCGCCTTTTTTAACTTCTGCAATCGCCGGATCAATATCAACAAAGACCACGTCGCCTAATTCGCCTTGAGCATAATCGGTAATACCAAGTGTTCCTACGTTGCCTTCTATAAGAACCCATTCGTGCTCTTTTGTGTATTTAAGATTATTTGGAATATTCATTGTATAGCCTTTAAATTTTTCTGAGTAATGTGTTATTTATTTTGTATTAAACTTATCTAAAAATCCGGTATCGAAATTTCCGTTAATAAATCTGGGATCATCAAGCACTTTAAGATGAAAAGGTATAGTAGTTTTAATACCTTCGATTACAAATTCTTCCAAAGCTCTTTTTCCTCTGGCAAGTGCTCTTTCCCTGTTTTTTCCCCAGACAATTAATTTTGCTACTAAAGAATCATAATACGGTGGTATAGTATAAGATTGATAAATATGAGAATCAACTCTAACACCGAATCCGCCGGGCAAATTCAATGATGTAATCTTTCCGGGAGAAGGTCTGAAATTATTATCAGGATCTTCAGCATTAATTCTGAACTCTATACTGTGTCCATAAGGAGGTATAGGCATAGTATCAATTTTATAACCGGCTGCAACAAGAATCTGCTGTCTTACCAGATCAACATTACAAACAGTTTCAGTAACAGGATGTTCAACCTGTATTCTTGTATTCATTTCCATAAAATAGAAATTCTTATGCTTATCAAGCAGGAACTCGATTGTACCGGCGCCAAGATAATTAACAGTTTTTGCTCCTCTGATAGCAGCTTCACCCATCTTTTGTCTTAGCTGTTCTTCAAGTGCAGGTGATGGAGATTCTTCAATCAGTTTCTGATGTCTTCTTTGTATTGAACAATCTCTTTCGCCGTAATGATAGACATTACCAAAACTATCACCCATTACCTGAATTTCCACGTGCCGTGGATTCTCAATATACTTTTCAATATATACATCCGGACTTCCGAATGCAGCTTCAGATTCAGTTCGTGCAGTCTGAAAAGCTTTTTCAAATTCTTTCTCTTCCCAAACGATCCGCATACCTTTTCCACCACCGCCAGCAGAAGCTTTTATAATTACAGGAAAACCAATTTCACGCGCAATTTTTACAGCTTCATCAAGTTCACTAATAACACCATCACTTCCCGGAACAACAGGAACATTATTTTTTTTCATCGTATCTTTAGCAAAGGATTTATCACCCATTGCTCTTATCATCTCAGGGGTTGGACCGATAAAAGAAATTTTCGACTCAGCGCATATTTCAGAAAAGTCTGCATTCTCAGCAAGAAATCCATAACCCGGATGAATTGCATCAGCACCTGTAATTTGTGCAGCAGAAATAATAGAAGGGATTTTAAGATAGCTGTCTCTGCCAAGTGCAGGCCCGATACAAACAGCTTCATCAGCAAATGTAACATGTAAAGAATCACGATCTGCCTCCGAATAAACTGCAACGGTTCTTATTCCAAGTTCCTTACAAGTGCGGATTACTCTTAAGGCAATTTCACCACGATTAGCAATAAGGATTTTATTAAACACAACTTCTCGTATTTAATGATTAGCTTTTTTCAATTAAGAATAAAGGCTGACTATATTCAACCGGTTTACCGTTATCAACCAGAATTTTTACAATCTTACCACTAACATCGGTTTCAATTTCGTTCATTAGTTTCATAGCTTCAACGATACAAAGAACTGTTCCGGCAGATACAAGATCACCTACCTGAACATAAGCATCAGCATCAGGAGCAGGTGCTCTGTAAAAAGTACCTACAATTGGAGATTTAATTTCATGAAGATGTGATGTTTCTTCAACGGATTTCTTTTCTTCGGATTTTATAACCGGTACAATATTATGCTGACTAACCGGAGAAACTGCAGCAGAAGCAGCCGGAACTGTAACAGATTGTGTTACACGCACCTTTTTGGCAAGTTTAACACGAATACCATTTTCTTCAACTTCAAGATCTGTAACCTGACTGGCTTCCAGTATCTTAATAAGTTTTTTAATGAGATTTATATCCATATTATTTCCTTTGTTTAGGATTTAACTCTTTCAACATACTCGCCGGTACGTATATCTATTTTAATTACATCATCCACATCAATGAACAACGGAACATTAACTGTTGCCCCTGTTTCCATCTTTGCAGGTTTAAAGGTATTAGTTGCTGTGTTACCACGAAAACCGGGTTCAGTTTCAATTACTTTTAGATAAGCAAATATCGGCGGTTCAACAGTTATTATTTCATCACCATCAAAAAGTATTTCAATTTCTTCACTGCCTTTTAAATAATCGACTGCATCACCGAAAAAGGAAGCAGGAACATTAATCTGTTCGTAAGTTTCATTATCCATAAGTACAAGAGTATCTACTTCGCTATAAAGATATTGAAATTTTTTTCTCTCGACTCTTATAATTTCTATTGACTCACCGCTTCTGAAAGTATTATCCAGAACTTTACCGGTTTTAAGATTCTTTAATGTGCTTCTAACAAAGGCGCCCCCTTTGCCTGGTTTAACATGTTGAAACTCAACTATTATGAATGGATCGTTTTTAAAACGAATAATCAGTCCATTCCTGAAATCAGAGGTATCAGCCATAAATCTTTAATAAATTGTTAAAATTGATTGAAAAAATAGAGATAGATGTTTCTAATGTCAAGAATTACTTTTTGACGATTTTTAATAAAAAACCGTGAAAAACTCCACGGTTTTGATAAAAATTGATTGAAAATCACGCTAATTCAGCTGAGACAGGTATCTATCAACCTGCGAAATAACCGATGAAGTTTTATATTCATCTTTTATTGTCTCAAACAACGACTTAGCTTGTTCCTGATTTCCGGCTTCAAAATAATTAACTGCTGCAAGATAAATATAATCTGCATTACGTGCATCTTTTTTAATTACTCTTGAAGCATTGAGGTATAAATCAGCAGCTTTTTTAAAATCATTTTTCATAGCATAATAAGAAGCCTGCCCGGCAAGAGATGCTGCAACAAAAATATCAATATCACCGCTGTAATCTTCATAGTATTTAAAAGCATCTTCTACTTTGCTAAGATTAGAGTAACTGTCTGCAAGATATATTTTGGCTGTTTCACCATTTTCTGAGCTGCCGTATTGGGAAACAATATCTTTTAATCCAAGTATTTTCGCATCTTGCCTGCCTTCAATTGCACCAAGATAATCACCTGAATCATACATATCCATAACTTTTGATAAATGATACCCAGCTTCTGCATTCTGATCGCTGCGATAATTCAGATATAATACAACAGCTATTACAACCACCGCGGCAACACCAAGATACATCATTATCCTGTTTTTATTTTCTTCAAAGTAAGCCTGTGATTTATAGTAAAACTCAACAAGTTTATCTTCTTTGATCTGTTTTCTTGAAAGCTTCTTATGTTTGGTTAGCATTCTTTTTTCCTGTTCTATTCATTAAAAAAACTGGCGCAAATTTAATACTAAATATGGAAATGTCCCAAATTATTTATTGTTAATGTTTTGATAAATACACGATATGTTAAATGTTTAATGGTAAATGTTCAGTTAGTTGAGTAATTGTTGAATGACTGAATGGGTGCACTGTTGCATGGTTGAATGGTTAGATTTTTGAATTGTTGTTGAAAGCAATAGAACGCTGATGACTTCGTCATACGCGGATTTAACGGATTAACGCAGATTTAGGAAAAGTATTTTATGCAAAGTCGCAGAGAGTTTTAGCGATAAATATTGAATAGCAATAATATTTATTCCTTTTCTTTATTTACAAATAGGGTTTGGGTTGGATAAGCAAATTCAATACCTTCCTTTTCAAATTTCTCAAAGATGTTAAGACTGATGCTTTGGTGAATATTCATATATTGATTGTATTCAGAACCATCCACATAATAAACAGTTTCAAAGTATATGCTAAAATCACCGAAGGACGCAAGATTAGATCTGTCAAAATTTGCACCAGGAGTATTTGAAATAATTTCTTTGATCATAGAAGGAATGCTTTTAAGTTTTTCAGCAGATGTTTGATAAATTACTCCAATTCTAAAAACAACTCTACGCCTTTCCATTTTTTTATAGTTGTGAATACGGGAATTTGTTAAATCAGTATTTGCAAAAATCAACTGCTCACCGCCGATTGCTTTAACACGGGTTGTTTTTATTCCGATGTTTTCTACTGTACCGGATTTATCACCTACTACAATAAAATCGCCAATTTCAAAGGGGCGATCAAAAAATATTACGAAGTAACTGAACAAATCACCAAGTATTGCCTGAGCAGCTAATGCAACGGCTATACCGCCGATACCTAATCCAGCTATTACAGTAGATATTTTAACTCCCAGATTATCGAGCAAGAAAATAAGTGCAAGTGCCCAAACAACGAAATTGATTAATCCTTTAATACCTCTTAATTGTTTCTCTTGTTTTTCAGTTTCATCTGATTTTTTTGTATAAGAATACAAAGAAAAGTTTACTGCTGAAATAATCATCTTGGTAATCAAGAATGTTAAAAATATTGCAGAAAAAATATTTATTCCCTTTTGAATAATATCTGCTAAGTTCAGTATTTTTAAAGCGGCAATAAAAAGCCCGAAATAAACTAACGGCAGTAATGATTTCTCAATAACTTTAACCAAAAGATCATCAATTAGTGTTGGTGTTTTCGCTGCAATTTTCTTCAGTTTAGTTAAGATTATATTTCTAAAAATTTTTAATAGAATAAAACCTATTAACAGTATTCCAACTGCCCATAAATATGCTTCAATTGTATTATTCCAGAATGATTGTTTTAAGAACTCACTCATTTTAAACTATCTCCGTTTTAGCTTTCATTGATTAAGAAAGAAATGGAATTATAAATAAGAATACTTAAAAATATTTCTGATTGCAAAATAATAAAATATCAGGTAGGAGTTTTTACAGGAACGAACCGATTTAATCAACAAATAAAAAATTCTAAATTAAGCATTAAACATTGACCATTGAACATTTAGCATTAACTATTGTCCAGTGACAACTGACCATTGACCATTAACCATTGTGCATTGTACATTGTTCATTCTACATTAGAGAGAAAGTGCGCCCGGCAGGACTTGAACCTGCAACCTTTGGAACCGGAATCCAACATTCTATCCAATTGAACTACGGGCGCAGATATTGTTTAAATATGATGTGAATTTATACGACAAAGTTATTAAAATAGTTGATAAGATTTAATAGATGTAATAATTGCTTTGCTAAATTTTAGACCTAATATTTATTACAAAATTATTTACACTACTTTCCTTCCTGAACAGTAAATATATTGATTGGCACAGGCTTATACTTTTTTTCAGTAAAATCCTCATTAGGAAGATTTATTTTATTAGAAGGTTTAGAATAACTTTTAAATGCAGGTTGGAATTTACATTCTAATATTTCCTGAAGCTGTGCTATCATTTTTAAGTTCAGCATTTTATCTCCACTAAAGAGCTGAGATATAAAACTTTTCGATTTACCCAATTTATCAGCAAGTTCTTTACGGGATATTTTTCGTTCTTGCATTATATTATCTACTTCAGCCAGAATATCCAATTGAATAGCAATAGCTTTGAAGTTTAATTTATCTTCACTCGATTTAAATGCAAGTAAATCATTCAGTTTTTGAATTTTAGCATCGACTTTACTATCAGAAGTCATATTCATACCCTCCTATTGAGTCCATTTTCGCTCTTTGCTTTTTGCTTATTTCTGTTGTTTTTTTATCAAATAGGATAATCATAACAATCTTCTTTCCATTAGAAATAAATTCTTTACATAACAGCCTGTAATTCATACCACGATGTCTTTTGAATTTCATTATAGTAACATCTATTGATTTTTTTGAAATTTTAGGCTTATCATACAAATCTTTATTATACCTAAAGTTTAGAATTTCGTTTAATATACTTCTAAATCTTTCAATTCTTATCGGCTTATTATTTTTATCTACTTCTAATAGAAAATCAAGAATTTGATTATATGTGGTTTCATCAATAAAAAGTTCAACATTTATATTATGAAACTCTTTATTGTCTAGAATAAATTTTGAAATATCAAGTTTTTTACATTTTCTAAGCATTAAGTTAACCTATGGGTAAACTATTGTCAAGTTAAGAGTTTTTATACTTTTAATCATTTTGTGATTCTATTTACCAATGCACCAGCAAATCTTTCTGCTACTTTTTCTTTTTGGGTTAGGTTTTCTTCGAGGGAGTTACATATACTCATTAGTTTATTTACTTTTTCTACAATGCGTTTTTGCTCAGCGAGGGGGGGTAATAAAAAGATATGATTTCTTAAGAAATTAAGAGTAACAAAAGGTTGTGCACCACCAGCTGCTTTTAGCTGTATGCCATTTGCTAAATGCTCTAAAAACAATTTAAGATAATATGGACTAGTTAACTTTTTGCTGTAATATTTAAACAATGCTACATTTTTTATACTAAATTCTTTATCAGTTTTCACCATAACCATATTACCTAAGTTGCCGCCAATCATGGAGAATAAAATATCTTGTTTTTCAACATTCGAGCGTTTTTGAATTTCTTTGTGATCATTTATAGAAATATTTTGTGCAAGGGAAAAATCAATCTCTCCATTTGAAAAGCATCTACTAGTAACTAATGGAATCCCCTCCTTTATGTATTTCGGTGTATCGTGGGTTCCATCTCTAACATCAAATATTTCTTGCAACCTCACCCATTCCCAACCATTTGGTAAATTAGATGGTTTTTCTTCTTCTTTAATTGGCGGAAGTTCCTTCCCGCCACGGCGGGCAGGTTGTTTTTTGATTTTACCTTCAGAGATAAGTTTTTCTTTTTCTGCTTTTATTTTCTTAAGTAATTTTGATGCGGGTTCAAAAATGGAACCATCATCCAGTTGAACGGAAGTCTTAGATCCCGAAACTAGTTCGGGATGACATTCGTATATGGTGTTCCTCCATTTCGAAGTCAATTTTCCCTGAACTGCAAGCTGAAGTATGGTTTGTTTAAGTTTATCTACATTCTCAGGCACTGAATAAAGTGTGGTGAAGTTTTCTTCAATTAGTTTCCAGTTGGCTCTTAGTTGCTGTTCATTTTCTGATGAAAGAAGTTTTTCAATTGAGGCATTGTTTAGTCTTATTCTTTTTTGATCTCTGCTTTCTTTTTCTTTCTCAAGCTGATCAAGCAAAGACATTAAGCTGTTTACTTTTTCTACTATGCGTTTTTGCTCGGCGAGTGGTGGGAGAGGAAATAAAATATTCTTAAATAAATTTATATCGAGGTGTGGTATTGCCGCACCTTTTTTATTACTATTGAAGAAGTTATAATTGGTTCTTATAAACATTTTCCAATATTCTGAAATATCAGAATAATGTAAATCTACTCTTGCAAGTGTCGAACCCAAAATTCCTTTAATTCCCTCGCCTAATAGTCCACTTCTTGAACCATCACATACAATCAATATATCGCCATCATTACAATATTTTGCATTTTCATCATCGGAATATTGCTCAATGATACCTGTCTCAAATGCTTTAATATTTATATAAGGATATTTTCCTCCAATTTTATTTAAGTCTTTAGGATTATTACCTCTTTCAAATTCAAATAATTCAATATTTCTTACCCATTCCCAACCTTCTGGTAAAACAAATGGTTTTTCTTCTTCTTTAATTGGCTGGAGTTCTCTCTGTTTTTTGATTTTACCTTCAGAGATAAGTTTTTCTTTTTCAGCTTTTATCTTCTTTAGTAATTCTGATGCGGATTCATCATCACGATCTTGTTTTACTAATCTACCTCTAACAGCGATCTGTAGCACAAGTTCGCGGGCTTTTTCAATTCCGTTAGGTGCATCAATCAATTCATCAAGATTTTCGAGAAAGAAATTCAGTTCAGGATAATACTTTTGTAAGTTCATACTTTAACTGCTCTCTTAATTGTGCTATTTTAATTTCAACAGCATTATACTTCTGTAAAATTTCTTCCGGGTTACCGTGATTTTCTTCAACAGTATTGGGGTTTTTAATATCGAGGTTATAATTATTTGCAATTATATCCTTAGCGCTAACCTTCCACGCAAACTGATTTTCTTCTCTTTTGCTTCTGCCGGCTTTATTATCCTTGCCCCACCACTTTTTAACAACATCAAACTCACTAATATGAATTGGTTTTGTTTTGTTATAGTTTTTTACTCCGGGCGGATACTGCATTTCATAATACCAGACTTCTTCCGTAGGCTCACCTTTGGTAAAGAACAAAAGATTAGTTCTTATTCCAGTGTAAGGATTAAACACGCCGTTAGGCAAGCGCACAATTGTATGAAGATTACATTTTTCAAACAATCGTTCTTTAATTCTTGTTTTAGCACCTTCGCCAAAAAGAAAACCATCCGGCAATACCAATGCTGCTCTGCCTTTTTCCTTAAGCAGCTGAATAATAAGCATAAGAAACAGATCGGCAGTTTCTCTTGTTCTATAATTTGCTGGGAAATTATTTTCAATTCCCGGCTCTTCAGTCCCTCCAAACGGAGGATTTGTAAGAATGATATCAACTCTGTCTGCATCTGTATAATCTCTTAAAGGACGCGCAAGAGAATTTCCGTGAGTGATTACAGGAACTTCGATATCGTGCAGAATAAGATTTGTAACTCCAAGCAGATGCGGAAGCGGTTTTTTCTCAACACCTTTAATTGAGTTTTGAATAGTTTGCCAGTCTTCCGGAGTTTTCATCTGTTTACGCATTATTTCAAGAGCAGAAGTTAAGAATCCGCCTGTTCCGCAAGCAGGATCAAAAACAACTTCGCCAAGCTTCGGATTTATCATATCAGCCATAAACTGAGTAACAGCACGCGGTGTATAATATTCGCCTGCGTTACCTGCGCTTTGTAAATCTTTTAAAATCTGTTCATAGATTTCGTTAAAGATATGCCGTTCTTTAAGATTGTTAAAATCAACTTGATTTATCTTATTAACAACCTGTCTGATGAGCGTTCCGGATTTCATATAATTGTATGAATCTTCAAACAGAGCCTTAATCATAAAACCTTTAGGATCGGAATCGGGAGTAACTTTAAGATCCTTTAATGATTTGAAAAGTTTATTATTGATAAACTCAAGAAGCTCATCGCCGGTAATTCCCTCTTCATCAGAAGCCCAGTTTCTCCAGCGTAGTTTGTTTGGGATAGGAGATTCATAATTATCATCGGCTAATTCATATTCTTTTTCTTTATCATCAAAGATTTTAAGAAATATCATCCAGGCAAGTTGGGAAATACGCTGAGCATCGCCATCAACTCCGGCATCCTGCCGCATAATATCTTGAATTGATTTAACGAGAGTGGTAAGGTTGGACATAGGTTATGGTTTTATATAATTAGTGTAATTTTATTTAAATCTAAAAATTTTATTTCATTTAAATATTATTATAGAATATTTGGAAATAATTCCAATTTTTATTTCACTACCTTGGTCGAAATTGTTTTGTAACCATTCTTTAAGTTCTTTGCCACCGTGTATTCTTGGTGAATTATTTGAATTTGAAGTTCGGTCAATATACCCTTTAACACATTTTTGCTTTTTTCTTCCTAGATAAATCTCTATTCTATTCTTATCAGCGCCAAAATAATCAGAATGTTCCTTTTTAATATTAAAGAATCCTTTTGAATAATACGATTTGGACAAGTTAAGTTTTATTATATTTTCCTTTTTAACAGTAGTATTAATCCGTAGATTTTTCACTTTAATTTCTTCATCCTTTTTATCAATTATTAACCGAGTCTTACCTTGAAAATTCCAATTAGGTTTAATTTTAGCAATCAATGAATCTTCAAGACCAGCAGCAAGATTTACACTAAAATCGCCGTATTTTAATAAACTCTCAGGTGCAAGAACAAATATTTTTACTTTTTTATTACGTCTAAGTTCTTCCTTGATATTTTTTCTAATTCTTTTATTTGTCTCTTGCGATTTGCCTGGGCTCTCATAACCATACATTCTAGTTAAAAAAGTATTTATTGTCTTCCCAATATATTTAATTTCATTACCTACGACGAAGCTATAAAGAATATTTCTAGATAAAAGATTCCTGTATAAATTTCTTTTAATTTTCCTTTTAGAAATCTCCCACTCACCTGATTCTACAAATCCAATATCTAAAATTCTATTAATTTCATTTTCTTTAGTCATAAATCTATGCTTCCATATAAATTTCATTTTCTAATTCTTTAACTGCGAACAGATAATTTTGTTTACCACCAAAGTCATCAATAATCTGCAAAGGTAATGCAATGTTGGAGATAGGCGGTAATTTGAGGAAGTCAACTAACTTCGTGCTGTCTTTTGCATCATCAACCACATTTATTCCTTCATCAGAATATTTATCCAATATTGCTTCCAGCACTTTTCTTGCCTGTTCACCATATTTAGCGAAGTAATTTCTCTTTTTAACATTAGCTGCTCTTTCTTTCCTTGAAAGCGGAGGCATATCAAAAGCAACGTGACAAATTAAATCAAACTCATCCATATCCTTTCCAACCTGCTCCTGAAGCTCTTCCATAAAAACGCCCTGTTCAAGCAATTCTGCAATCAAAACATCCTTTCTTTCAGCACTTGTCCATTCATTTAAGAAATCATTCAAAGTTCTGTATCTTTTTTTCAATACATCTTTGCTGTAATCCTTAAGTGTAACAGTAACCAAACCTTTTTCTTTATCGTAATATTGAACTCTTTCACCAACGATACTTACTGGAACATCATTGACATAATATTTGACTCGTGTTCTTGGTCCTTCAGGATCATCAATAATCGGAGGAGGAAGTGTTGGCGGAACTGGGTCAACAAGAACTTCAGGCTCTTCAGTTTCAGTATCTTCATCAGGCGGAAGAATTGGATCGGTTGGTTTCGGCTTATAGATTTGAACGGCTTCACCATCGAATGCAGGATCATAAAACAGTTTTGTCGCATCTCTGAAATCTATAATTGTGAAATACATCTTACCAAAATCTTCTCTAACTCTTGTTCCCCTTCCGATAATCTGCTTAAACTCAGTTAAAGAATTTATATTTTTATCCAATACGATAAGTTTGCATGTCTGTGCATCAACACCAGTGCTCATAAGTTTAGAAGTTGTTGCAATAACGGGATATTTTTCTTCGGGATCGATAAAGTTATCAAGCTCAGCTTTACCAGTTGCATCATCGCCGGTTATTTTAATTACATACTTATTATTTTCTAAAACCAAATCAGGATTTTCATTGATAAGTGCGTGCCTCATTCTATCAGCGTGATCAATATCTTCGCAAAAGACAATTGTTTTACTAAAACGATCTGTTGCTTTAAGATAATCGCTGATCCTTTTGGCAACCAATTGAGTCCTTGGTTCTATAACTAAAGTTCTGTCATAATCTTTCAGATTATAAATTCTGTTTTCAATTTCCTGTCCATATCTATCCAATTTACCTTCGGGTGGTTTCCATCCTGATAAATCTTTATCAATATAAGTTCTGATAACTTTATAAGGTGCAAGGAATCCATCTTCAATTCCTTGTTTAAGTGAGTAAGTATAAACAGGTTTACCGAAGTAATCTATATTGGAAATATATTTTGTTTCTCTCGGAGTTGCAGTCATACCAATTTGAGCAGCATTATGAAAATATTCCAACACTTCACGCCACTGCGAATCCTCAGCGGCACTGCCGCGATGGCACTCATCAACGATTATTAAATCAAAGAAGTTCTGTGAGAATTGTTTATAAATATTTTTCCATTCATCTGTGCCTGTAACTGCCTGATACAATGCAAGGTAGATTTCAAAAGATTTATCGATTTTCCGATTAGTTATCTTGGTCATCTTTTTATCAAAATACTTGAAATCGTTAGTCATTGTCTGATCAACAAGAATATTTCTATCGGCAAGAAATAAAATTCTCTTTTTAATTCCTGCTTTCCACAATTTCCAAATAATCTGAAAAGCTGTGTAGGTTTTTCCTGTCCCGGTTGCCATTACCAATAAAATTCTGTTTTGTCCTTCAGCAATAGCATCAACAACTCTGTTAATTGCAACCTGCTGATAATAGCGCGGCTTTCTTCCCGGATCGTAATGATAATCCTGTGTGATAATTTCTTCTTTCTTTTGATCAAGTCCTTTCCATTTAGAATATCTTTTCCACAACTCATCAGGTGAAGGGAAATTATCAAGAGCAAGTTCGCTCTCTATTTTTTTAAGATTAGTTTTATCGTGTTCAAAAAAAGCGTAACCGTTTGAAGAATACACGAAAGGAATGTCAAGATCATTCGAATAATCAAGAGCCTGTTGAATACCTGCACTTACAGAATGATTATTATCTTTGGCTTCAATAATCGCAATTGGAAGATGAGGTTTGTAATAAAGTATGTAATCGGCACGTTTTTGTTTTCCCCTTTGAACTAATTTACCTCTAACAAAAATCTTTCCTGCAGTATAAGATACTTCTTCCCTTATTTGTGATTTTATATCCCAGCCGGCATTTTTTAATGCAGGAGTGATAAATTTTGTGCAAATATCTCTTTCACTAAGGCTTTTTTTATCCATAAATCAATTAAAATAAATAATAGGAACAAAAAATTGTCTTTCACTGTCACGGCACCCCCAAAGACTGAAGCGAGGATTAAAGGGAGTGAAATTTTATTACCATTTACAAGCTGTAATTACCAGATCGAAATGTTGTATCAAATTTACATTTAAAATTAAGTAAAGGATTAGAATAATTCTACTTTTTTCAGTAATGAATTAATGATTATCTGATTTAGAACTTAGTGATAATTGGAAGGAATGTTTTATTCCTCATCTGTGAAATTGATAAATAATAATTACAACTAACGCTTCAGATGAGGAATTCTTGTTTTAAAATATTTTATCTTTACATAAGAAAAGGAAGGAACACAAAACCTTTATTTCATAAAATGATATAACACCAGATTTTTTAATGGAACGGTTTGCATCTCAGCAAAACCGACTTTCTCAGATAAGTTTCTCAAAAATTCTTCGCGAAGTCTATGTTTCAATGGCGGACCAAATTCTTCTTCAACATATTTAAATTCTAAAATAGATACTTGTTTGGCAGCAACTCTCTTAGCTTCCTGCATTGCTTCCATATAATCATCTACTTCGTGAAAAATAACCCCCATAAAAACCAAATCGAAAGAGTTATCATCAAATGGCAGACTTTCAGCGCGGGAAATTTCAAATTGAACTTCGGGCAGATGTTTCTTTGCAGCGGCTAACATTTCTGGATTAAGATCTATTCCTGCAACCTTTTTATTCTGTTTAAAAAACCCTTCTGCAAAAAGTCCGCTACCTGTTCCGATATCCAAAACTGAATTTATTGCTTTATGGTTCAAGCACAACTCAACTACTTTGTTAACTTCAAGCCGCTCAATTCTTTCAGGTGATCTTAAACGATCAATTCCATGATTATATACTCTATCGTTCATCGATATATTTTCCTTATCATAAAATAAAATGATTAATAATTAAAGATATGCAGCAACGATAATAATTTTTAATTTGATTGCGGATGCTCCAGAACAAATATCTGACTTGTTGAAGGCGTATTATCTAACTCTTTTATTATGTTCAATCCGGCTTTACCGGCTAAGTTTGTTAATCCATTATCTGCAACAAAGCTTTTAAAATTCCGGTAATGATCTTCGCCTGCAAAATATTCTACCAATTCATTAAGCACACTCCAAAATCCCGTTCTCACAGGAACAAGATAATCGCCTATGATTATTTTATCTGCAATCAACGACATTTCTTAAAGAAGATTAATTCTTTCTTCGGGTTCAACTTCGTGAATAACATAGGTCATAACTGCATAATCAAAATGCTGATTTTTAGCAATCAATTCAGATAAGCTTGTGTGAAGAAAAGAGATTTTTGAATTTGAATTTCTCTCAAGTGTGCGTTTAGCAGTAGAGATATTCTTTTCTGATAAATCTATTCCAACTACTTTATTTACTTTATCAGCAATTGAAAAAGAAAATCTGCCGGTTCCGCATCCAACATCAATTACTGTTGAGTCTGGTTGAATAAATTTTTTAATTTCACCAAACATTTTATCCTGGTTGGGCGCAATAAATTTATCGTAAATCCAGCCATCATACCAGTGATTTTTATTTTTATTCATTTAAGTAAAATTACTGCGCAAATTCCTGTTCAGCAATTTCCTTTTTAAGATTATTTATATATTCAGCAGCAGTTAATGCAGCAATAGTTCCATCAGCAACTGCGGTGGTAACTTGTCTGTATCTTTTCTGAATTGAATCGCCTGCTGCAAAAACTCCGGGTAAATTTGTTCTCATATCTTTATCAACAATTATTTCATTCCATTGGTTCAGTTCAACAATTCCTTGTAATGATTCAGTATTCGGAACATAGCCGATAAAAACAAACACACCGTCAATTTTCATCTTGCTTATTTCACCGGTTCTTTGATTTTGGATTTTCACTTCTTCAAGTTTCTCATTTCCAATAAACTCAACGATTTTTGATTCCATTATAAAGCTGATCTTTTCATTTTTCTTAGCTTCTTTAACATAATGCTCCAAAGCCTGAAAACGATCGAACTGGTGAACAACAGTAATCTTTGATGCATATTTAGTCAATGAAACAGCTTCTTCCAAAGCTGAATTTCCGCCGCCGACAACAATTATTTCTTTATCCTGAAAAAAATCACCGTCGCAGGTTGCGCAATATGAAATTCCTTTCCCTTTAAATTCCTCTTCACCAATTGCTCCGATCATTCTGGATTTTCCGCCGGTTGCAATGATTACAGCATTTGAAGTATAAACATCTTTATCATTAACAACCACTTTTTTTATTTCATCGTTAAGCTCGAGCGAAGTGATCTTGATATTTGATTTTATCTTGCATCCGAATTTTTGCGCTTGTGTTTTCATCGTTCTTGCAAGTGTATATCCGCTTACATTTTCAACTCCGGGATAATTTGCAATTTCGTGAGTAAGAACCATCTGCCCGCCAACAGCGCCTTCGTTAAGTATTAAAGTATTTACTTTTGCGCGTGATAAATAAATTCCAGCAGTTAAACCTGCAGCACCGGCACCAATAATTATTGCATCAAAATGATTTTCCATTTAATAACCTTATTCTAAATTGTTTTGTAACAATGCTCCCGAATTTTAATGATAAAACAAAGGCTGCCTTAAAAGATTTAGTTGTCAATTTTTAAAAGCAAAAGATTGACTCTTACAATTCAACCAACACTTAAAATTATGTTAGCGTAAATCTTTAAATTATTTTTTTGGACAGCCTCTTGTTATCCGGTAACAGAGCTGTTTTTGAAAGTGCTTTGTTACTTTGAAAAATGTTCATCCAATATCGCAGTAATCTGATCTCTTGACTGAATACTGCTTGTTGCTTTTACAACTTTTCCGTTCTTGTAATAAATCGTAAACGGCAAACCCTGAAAACTTCTTGCTTCGGGTAAGTTTCTTATAACTCTTGCGTCAGGTGAATCAAATTCCATATCAGCAAATTTTATGTTCTTGTATTCTCCTTCTAGTTCTTCCATTACTTCGTAAACAGGAATGCACATTGGTCCCATTCTTCCGCAGCATATCATTACATTTTCGTTGTTCTTTAATAATTCTGAATGCTCTGATTCAGATGTTATATGAGTAAGATTTGTATTTAACATTTTATTTCCTTCTTTTCTTAATCTTCAACTACTGCAAGAATATCTGATCTTTGTAAAATCCTGTATTCTTTGCCGTTCATTTCAATTTCATCGCCGCCGTATTTAGCGAACAAAACTTTATCGCCTTCTTTTATTTTTTCTTTTAAATCTTCGTCAGTTCCGACTGCGATAACCAAACCAACACGGGGTTTCTCTTTTGCAGTATCCGGAATTATCAATCCGGATGAAGTTTTCTCTTCAGCTGGTAATGGTTCAAGTAAAATTCTGTCATCTAATGGTTTAATTTTCATTTTATCTCCACTAATTTTTAATGTTTAACATCTGGTTAATTTTATTTCTATCGAAGCCGATTATCGGTTTGTTATTAATTAAGATAACCGGAACTCCCATTTGTCCTGTTCTGCGCATCATATCCCTTGCAGCGGATTGATCTCTGGAAACATCTACATCCGTAAATCTTATATTCTTTTCACGGAAATATCTTTTTGCCTGATTACAGAATGTGCAGGTAGGAGTTGAAAAAACTATAACTTTTGGTTGAGTTGTTGTCATAATATCACTAAATAATTTTTTTTATTGGGATGAGATTCAGAGGATTAAAAAAAGTTTCAGGTAAGAATTTTATGAAACAAAATTTTGCTTTTAATCAAGGAGTGAAGTTAATCTATTGCAACTTAAATATTTACTCTTATATGATTTGAATAAATCCAAGCTCTGTCATCTTTGAATACTTCCACCCTGTAGGCACCCTTTTTACTGATAACAAATTCTGCATCAATTCCCTGTTCGGTTTCTATCACCTGACCATTGCGCAGAAGTTTAATTTTTGCATCAGGCAAAGGAATAAGAACTTTAAGTAAAATATTTTTTGAATCCGGAATTGTATCGCCCATCTGATATTTCTTTCCGTCTTTTTCAGCATAAAACCTGAAGCCTTTTGAATCAGCTACATAATCGTTTGCAACAAAACATTTACCGTCTCTCAGAGCATTATAAATTTTTGTTTTTGCTGCTTCCACATCTTTAACGCTTCTGCCTTTTTTAATTGGTTCATCAATCAATATATGTGTACGGATAGATCTGAATAAAACTTTATAAGGAAAAATTTCTACTTCCAAAAATCCAACAAGATTGTATTTATGTGCGTGTGCATCTATTCCGCCAATGCCGACAACTTTTCTTTTTATGTTTAATTCGTCCCAAAGTTTTAATGTTTCTTTAGGCGGAGCAACAATTGTTCTTAGCGGATGCAGAAAAGACCTGTATTTATTTTCTTCTGTAAGATTTTCAACCCACTCAGACATATGATTCCAGATTTCAATTCCTGTAAAATCTTCTGTATCCCATTCAGTCCAGGGATAAGCAGGATGTTCCTTGTGTTGTCGTTTTTCGTGAGGATGAGCCAAGAAGCCAATGCCGCCAAGTTCTTTTACTTTTGCTACATATTTTTTTGCAGGGGTTCGAGTCGAAAAGGCTTCGTTAATTCCAAATGCAAGGTAATGATTTTTATTTTCCTTATCGTTTATTTCGCAGCCAACAAGAAGCAAAGTATTGCCATACCATTTTTCATATCCTTCGTGTAAAGCTCTTAATGTATTGTGATCGGTAAGTATTATAAAATCCAAACCAATTTCATTAGCAAACTTTGCAATATCGGGAACTTCTCCGGTTCCATCCGAAAAAGTTGAGTGCATATGTAAAGCGCCTACATATTCAAACATTTGTTAACTCAATTACTTAAAACAAAAATATAGATAAAATTATACTAACAAAAGGAAGTAATAATACTTATTAAAAACTCAGTTAAGTAAGGAGCTAACTACAATATTCCGGTAAGAATTAAACTCTACAATCTCTCCAAAGACTTTTTTGCAAGCACTGCAATACTATCTGTAGGATGATCTTGAATTAATTTATTCCAAATCTCCCTGGCTTTTTCTTTATTGCCTTTTCTGATTTCTGATGCACCAAGATTATAGCAAACCATCGGATCATCAGGAAACAACTCATACATTTCTTTTGTTAACTGCTCAGCTTTCTGGAAGTTTCTCATATTGTAATAGATGTAAGTAATCGTAAAGTAAATATCTTTTCTTGATTTATCCTTTGCGATTATTTTTTCATAATATTCAATCGCTTCACCAGGCTGATGAGCTGTTAAAAGCAGATCTGCATATTCTCTTAACTTTAATGTATCGTTTGGATTTGTATCAATTTCTTTTTTCAGTGCAACAAGTTTCTGTTTAACTTCTTCAGTAACTTCTTTGTTTGCGGGATTCTGCATCATACCGTGCCCAAGCTTTTTATGGATATTATCATCAGGCATTTCTTTATTTACAATATTCTCAGATGGTTTTTCGTCATCAGAAAACTGAGTAAGAATTATTACTGTAGCTACCGCAATTATGGTTACTATTCCATAAAGATATAATGGTTTGAATTTCATTTATAACTCCAAAAGATACATTTGCTGCAAAGTGCGATTCATTAGTTAAACAGATTTTTTTTTGACGGCAATAAATAACATTTCGTTTCAATTATTACAAGCCGAATATAATAGCAAAAGACTATCCATAAAAAGATAATAATTGTCTATCTGTTAAAGTTTTAATAATTATTTTGAATAAGGAAAAGAAAAGGCTGTCTTTTTAAGTTATTCCAATTTTATTTTACAATTAAACAACTCAATTTTTAACTGGAATCATTATCTGAGACGATCAACCAAAAGCAGACAGGTTGACAAAAATTGTTTTTTAAGACAGCCCCGATTTTATTCTTCAGGCAGTTGGACTAGTGTATTATATCTTGTTGATTTTTCCACACTCATACTGGTTATTTTATCAATCAAAATATTTACCCGCTCATCGTTTAAATCATCAAATGCTTCATAAGCTTCCATTGATGTGAAAGTATAGAGTTCCAGAAAAGCAACTGATTTCCCTTTGACTTCATAAACAACATACGATTCAAGTCCTTCAGCTTTAAGCAGATTTTTCAATTCTCTTATAACTTTTAAATACTCATCTCGTTTTTCAGGTATGATTTCATATTGAATAGTAAACAGAACTTTTGACATTTTTACTCCGATTATTAAAAAAATAAATCTCTTTTTACCGATCCTTCAAAAACTATTACTGCCGGTCCGGTCAATGTAAGATTTTCAACCTTTTGATTTACAATATTAAAGTCAACAATCAAATTATCACCGCCATAAGTTTTTAATGTAATCGGCGGATATAATTTATCAGAAATACTTGCAATTACTGCAGAAGCAACTGAGCCGGTTCCGCAGGCAAGTGTTTCATCTTCAACTCCCTTTTCGTAAGTCCGGATATAAATAACATCCTTTTTTATCTGAATGAAATTTACATTCGTTCCGTCTGGCTTAAACTCATCGTGATATCTTATTTCTTTTCCTAATTGAAAAACAGGAACATCACGAATATCATTATAAACTATTTTCTTTCCTGATACTGCATCGAATATATCATCAATTTTTACTACAAAATGCCGTGAACCTGTATCTGCAAATGAAAAATTTACTGTTCTTTCAGATAAGCTCAGTTTTTTATTTAATGAAATATCTTTAGGTTCATTCAGGTTAAACTTAATTATTTTATCATCTATTACTTCGCCGGAATATTCAGTATCGTTTGCTGTAAAAGAAGCAAAATTATTTTGCAGACGATTAGTATAATCAGCAAATCTTATTGAACACCTTGCACCATTTGCACACAATGTTCCGGTTGAACCATCAGAATTAAAATAACTCATCCTGAAATCATAGCCGGCAGTATCATCAATAAGAATTAACCCATCAGCCCCAATACCAAATCTTCTGTTACAAAGTTTACGGATATTTTCAGTTTTTAAGTCAATATCAGGATTCTTTTTTCTATCGATAAAGATAAAATCATTACCTGCTCCGGTCATCTTTGTAAAGAAAATCTCAGACATTTGCTTACAAATTTAGTTTAATGCACTCAGCTTTTCAATAAAAATTTTTATTAAAATGAAGGTAACTTAGAATAAAACTGAGAAAGGAAACCGGAAAATCTATCCTGCGGGAAAACAGATTCCCGCAGGAAATTTATTAAGTTCTATTTTATGGTTTGTTTAACCATTAAAGCAACCTGCTGTGCAACAACAGAATTATAATCAAAGCAAAGTTTTCTGTGATTTACCAGATCTACAATTGTTCCTATTGCGCACAATCCACCGGTTAATAAAAACAAAATTCCCATACCAATCTGATTAAGCATAAACCTATGGATCCCTGCAATACCAACAAATCCTACTAACGCTAAAATTAAAATGGTATTTGGATCTTTTCTTCTTGCACTATAAGACATTGCAATCTGCTGTGCCTGAGTATCGGTCATATCCTGGATAAGACCTTGCACAAATTGCATTTCCTCGCCTTCCAGGCTTGGTAATAACTGAAAAACATTAGGCATAACTACTCCTTGATTTTGATGATGATATAATCGATCTTTTATTTATATGAATTAGTGAAAATACTCTGTATAAAATAATTAAAATTGCCGGTATGCCAAGTATGTGCGCTTTAAAAGATTCAATAAAATAGCCGTGAAAGAACAACGAAATTGAATTTCCAAGTCCACAGCCCGGACAATGTTCAAACCCTAAGTTTGCCAAAGGGCAAATTGTAAAATGCTGATGAAACGGATCATTAAACAATGCAAGATATATCAAGGCGCTAATCCATATCAGTCCTTCAAAACCTAACAGCTTAAACTGATTAATAAATTTCCTGAAAAGTGTAATCAGGTATTCTTTTTTAATAATAGTTTTCATTTGATTCTAAATTACTGAAGAAAACTTAACTAATGCAAAAAAAATTTACAATCTCTATATGATAATTGGTATGGTTTTATCGGTGAACAAGTCCAACAACTGGTTAAATACTTCTCTTTGATTTGGTTCTTCTTTATCAGTTTAACCCCGGTATTGAATTAATTGATAAAAAAATCTCACTGAAAATATTTTTTTTTCACATTTTAGTTTTATTTTCGATAAAAATGATTTTGAAGAAAGTATAAAATTCCAATGGATCAAAAATCAAAAACGCTTTTCAAGAGTATATTTAATATAACCGTGCTTGTTTCTGCACTTGGTTATTTTGTAGATATATACGATTTAATTCTTTTTGGCATCGTAAGAATACCAAGCCTTACATATCTGGGATTAAGAGGCAATCAGTTAATTGATTCGGGTGTTTTTTTACTTAATATGCAAATGGGCGGAATGCTAATCGGCGGATTGATCTTCGGAATTTTGGGTGATAAAAAAGGAAGGCTTTCAGTTCTCTTCGGTTCAATATTTCTTTATTCATTAGCAAACTTTTTAAATGCATTCGTTTCTTCTGTAGAAATGTATGCTCTTCTTAGATTTATTGCCGGAGTTGGTCTGGCAGGTGAATTAGGTGCTGCAATTACTTTGGTAAGTGAAACAATGACAAAGGAAACCCGCGGTTACGGAACAGCAATGGTTGCAACGATAGGAGTTTCAGGAGCAATTTTAGCCGCAATTGTTGGTGAAGAATTCAGTTGGCAAACTGCATATATCATAGGCGGAATACTTGGAATTATTCTGCTCATTTTACGAATCAGTGTTTTTGAATCAGGTATGTATAAATCCATTGCCAAGACAGATGTTGCAAAAGGAAAATTCTTAAAATTATTTACATCAAAAGACAGATTTTTCAGATATCTGAACTGCATTTTAATCGGATTGCCAATCTGGTTTGTTGTTGGAATACTGGTTACATTCTCACCGGAATTTGCAAAGACTTTAGGAGTTAAAGGAGAAATTGTAGCCGGTAAATCTATAATGTACACTTACACCGGACTTATTTTCGGCGATTTTATCAGCGGATTTTTAAGTCAGATTTTGAAAAGCAGAAAAAAAGTAGTTTCAATCTTCATATTATTAACTGCAATATTCGTAATGGTTTATCTATTCTCCCAGGGCTTTACTACATTTCAGTTTTATGCTTTATGCGTTATACTTGGAATCTCTATCGGTTACTGGGCTGTTTTTATTACAACTGCAGCAGAACAGTTTGGGACAAACCTAAGATCAACTGTTGCAACTACAGTTCCGAATTTTATTCGTGGCTCGGTAATACCTATTACTCTAAGCTTTGAATTGTTAAGGCAAAGTTTAGGTTTAATCTATGCAGCATTAATTGTAGGAATAATTGCAATTATTATTGCATTGATTTCATTATACAATTTAAAAGATACTTACGGAGTTGAACTTGATTATGTTGAGAATATTTAGAGATGAATTGTTGAGGAAGGATTTTAAAAAAATAAATTGTTGAGGGCGGAGGGAGCAGAACACATTTCTAAAAGCTTTGTTTATGTTTTAAATTCTCTTATTGTTTTATACACATAAAGATAAAGAAAATCCGATGCTTATTTTGAACTTGTCATTTCTATTGCTGTGTAGATATATTAATTTTTATAAAAAGTTATTAGGGCAACCGAGATAATTCTCCATTATTTGTTCGTTTGAAAGACTCATCCCTTCGCCACTTCTCTCCCCAACAGATTGTGTGAATATTATTAACCCACATTTTTAACTGTGGGGAAATGAAAAAAAGTAGAACTAATTGCAACCGTTTTAACGGTTTTTCTGATTTTTCACACAGCCTCTTCCTCAAAGAAGTGGTTGGGTGATAAGTTCACAGTTCCAAACTTTTATAGATTGGAAGATGCCTGCAGATTCCGCACTGTGCTTTGGTACATTTAATTATAAAGGATTGGACATTATTGAATAATCTGATCATTTCTGTGCAAGTATGGATATGATAAATTATAGATTAAGGATGAACGGAGTTGAAAAACAAATTACCCGTAGAAAAATCTATACTACACCAGATTACGTTCTTTTTGTTGAAATTTGATCTATAATAAGAATTACTCACAATACAGTATAGTTACTTACCTACTCCTTATTTTTTTCTTAACTTGTTTTTATTTAGTAAATACAATAACTTAGCATAATAAACTATAAACCATACTTCATTATAAACTATAAATAATGAAGCATAAAAAACTATAAATTAAACAACACATTAAACTAAAATAAAATGGCAGCACCAAATGAAAAATTAGCTCAATCTCTTGAAGTGTTAAAGCAGTTTCAGGATAAGGATGGAGTAGCAATAATTAAATCTGATGCACTTTCAAGAACTCATAGAGAGCGATTATTGAAAAATGGGTTCATTAAAGAAGTAATGAAGGGATGGTACATTTCAATTAATCCACAGGAAAGAAAAGGTGAAAGTACATCCTGGTATTCATCTTTTTGGAAATTTTGTTCTGTTTACCTGAATGATCGTTTCGATAACGACTGGTGCATTTCGCCTGAGCAGTCAATATTGCTGCATTGCGAAAACTGGACTATCCCAAAGCAGCTGCTGATTCGTTCTTCCAAAGCAAGTAATAATGTTACTAACCTTTTATTTGATACATCACTTGTAGATGCGGCACTAACTATGCCTGCAGAAACAGGTATTATCAAAAAGAATGGCATCCGGATTTTCTCATTAACATCTGCTCTGATTTTCTGTACACCAAATTTCTTTTTACAAAACTCAATAGATGCACGGACAGCATTGACGATTGTAAGAGATGCTTCGGAAATATTATCACCACTTCTTGATGGCGGTAATAGTGTTGTTGCAGGCAGGCTTGCAGGTGCATTCAGAAATATCGGAAGAGACCGCATTGCTGACGAAATTATTAAAACCATGAAAGCAGCGGGTTATGATATACGTGAAAGTGATCCGTTTGAAAACAAGCTTCAATATACTTTTACAAATCGTTCTACTTCACCGAATGTAAACAGAATTAGATTAATGTGGCAGCAAATGCGAGAATCTGTGCTAAAATATTTCCCAAAACCGCCAGGTATTCCAAAAGATAAAACCTCTTATTTCAAACTTGTTGACGATAATTATAAAACAGACGCATATAATTCATTATCTATTGAAGGTTACAGAGTCACATCAGAATTAATTGAGCGTGTGATGGAAGGAAATTGGAATCCGGATGCAAATGAAAAAGATAATGAGCGAAAAAATGCTCTCGCAGCCCGTGGATATTTTCTTGCTTTTGAAGCTGTAAAAAAAAATATCGGAAAAATATTTGAAGGTGAAAATCCCGGGAAAGTAGCAGACGATGATCATGGCGATTGGTATAGAGAAATGTTCAGTCCATCTGTAACTGCAGGTTTGTTACGCCCATCTGATCTTGCCGGTTACCGGAATACACAGGTTTTTATTTCTAATTCAAATCATATTCCTATGAGTTATGATGGTGTGCGGGATGCAATGCCGGTTTTATTTGAAATGCTGCGAGAGGAAAAAGAACCTGCCGTCCGTGCAGTACTTGGACATTTTATTTTCGGTTATATTCATCCTTATATAGATGGCAACGGAAGAATAGGTAGATTTCTGATGAATGTAATGCTTGCCTCAGGTGGTTTTCCCTGGACTGTTATTCCTTTAGAAAGACGAAATGATTATATGAGTGCTTTGGAAAAAGCAAGCGTTGAACAAAACATTAATGACTTTGCAAAATTCATCGCTAACCTCGTTACAGGGATAAAATAATCAAGAAGCATCACTGTCTAGATTGTGTGAATATTATTAACTCCCAGTTTTAGCTGTGAGGAAATGATAATAAGCAGAACTAATTGCAACCGTTTTTCCGAAGGAATCCTTTGGATAACGGTTTTTCTGATTTTTCACACTGCCTCTTCTTAAGAGAAGGCAATTCAGATTCTTAATACAATTTTTACTTTTTAATTTATTTAATAAAACATAATTTTTGCAGAGAGATAGTAGTTGGTAAATCTATAATGTACACTTACACCGGACTAATTTTCGGCGATTTTATCAGCGGATTTTTAAGTCAGATTTTAAAAAGCAGGAAAAAAGTAGTTTCAATTTTTATACTATTGACAGCAATATTCGTAATGGTTTATTTATTTTCTCAGGGCTTTACTACATTTCAGTTTTATGCTTTATGCGTTATACTTGGAATCTCTATCGGTTACTGGGCAGTTTTTATTACAACTGCAGCAGAACAGTTTGGAACCAACCTAAGATCAACTGTTGCAACTACAGTTCCGAATTTTATTCGTGGCTCAGTAATACCAATTACTCTGAGTTTTGAGTTGTTAAGACAAAGTTTAGGTTTAATCTATGCAGCATTAATCGTAGGAATAATTGCGATTATAATTGCACTGATTTCATTATACAATTTAAAAGATACTTACGGAGTTGAGCTTGATTATGTTGAGAATATATAGGGATGGATTGTTGAGGAAGGTGTTTTAGAAAAAAATTATTGTTGCGTTTAACTTGGGAAATTTTTCCTTTTATTGGATTTAATATAATATTACAAAAGTCTAACCGTGGAGTTATATCTGTTACTCTCAGAAACTTAATTTCATAGCTTAAAAAATTTGCATGTGCAGGCTTTCCATTTTTTATATCAGTTACAATTTCACACAAAGCTCTTATTTGGTTGTAATTATTAAATTCAATAATCGTTTTTTAGAATATTCTTATTCGTGATCCATTAGAAATCTACTAGAACCTTACTAGAAACATACTAGAAACTCACTATGACACTACTATGACTTTACTATGACATTACTATGACCCTACTATGACTTTACTATGATTTAGAATTTTAATAATTCTTCAATTTCTACATTTTTATTAATTGTATAATAGCCAGTAGGATCAGTTTTTGACTTACCATTCCAATCTAAAATGGAAGCAATTTCATTCAAATATCTGTTTAAAACTCTTCGCGATATTCCAATATGAGTCTGTATCTCACCAGTCTTCGCTGATCCTTTATCAGCAATAAATTTAACTATCTTTTTCTGTGTTTCATTTAATCTTATTGAAACTCCAGAAGATTTTGTTTCACCGGTTGCTTTATAAAAAGTAACAATAAAATCGTTGTCTTTTATCTCGAATGAAGGTGCTGTTAAGCTGGCATCTTTACAAGCATTGATGATTCTGTTTGTTCCAGTACCCCACTGTTCAATATATTTTATTAAATAAAAACATCTTGCTATTAGTTCATTTCTCGGGTGGGATCGATGATCACCTTTTAAAGAATCAATTGTAATTCCTTTCGGTAATGTACCTGGATTCCATATTTCGAGTCTGTTATCAAAAATCCTTACTTGAACATTACCAGTATCTTCATAGTTTCTATGACAAATTGCATTAATAACTGCTTCCCGAAGTGCTTCTTTTGGATATTCCCATATTTCATCACGTTGTGCTTTACCAGAAATATTTACGGTAACATTTATGTGTCTGCGAATAAAATTCAGAACATCGGGTACCTGTTCGATAATTGTACCTTTAATTTCCTGCATATCAATAAAATCAATAGGTTCATTACCGGCAAACTTAGCACATTTAACAATAGAACGGGGATAAATCCTATTAGGAGCTTTTCCAAATAAAAGAATAGCCGCATTTGTAAGCTTGTTGTTATGTAAAAGATTCAATCTGTTAAGTTGAGAACTGACATCACTTTCTGTTTCCCAAAGAGAATTTCTTTCTTCGTTAGAAAGAAGGATAAAAGATTTTACCTTATCTTTATTAATATCTAATATAGTTTTTTCTGAAAGCACAGAACTGTCCCAATGATAAGGAGTGTTCTTTGTGATTAACTCCCGCATTTTATCAGCTGAAGCTTTTTGATTGGTTTTTCCTACCCGTAAAAATACTTTTTCTTTAGTAAATACGGGTTTAATCGGATATTCCTCCACACTAACTTTGATAATTTTTTTAGAATTGATTTCTTCAATAGTGATGTTAGGAAATATTTTTGGATCAGTATTTAATTTTATCTCGTTTGCTAAATGTTCTAGAGTTCCTTTACCAATAGTTACACCGTTTATTTTTCCATCATCCGCAACACCAATGAATATTTCTCCTCCTTTTGTATTCGTAAATGCTGATACTGTTTCAAGAATTTGCTCCATCTCTGATAGAGAATTTTTAAATTCTATTGTTTCGGATTCACTAGAATTTAATTTTTCCTTTTCAGAAGAATTATTCATTTATACTTTCCATTTTGCTATTAAACTAATTTTTGTTGATTTTTCATCTTAAAAATTTATTTTGTTATTAACTATTCTTTTGGTCTAAACTTTTCATAAAAACTACTCAGTTTTATTTCCAAACCAATATCAGATAAATGCAATTTTTCAGCGTTCTGCTTTAATATGGCAGTAATTTGGTCAATGTGATTTTTCAAAATTGTTTTTTCACTCATTTTAAAACAAAATTGGTAACCCTTCTTATCATACTTTTTCGCTAATGTTTTCCAAATTTTCGTATGGTATAATCGTCCCTTTTTTTCATAAAAATAACTAATTATTACAGAATCCCTTGGTACATTTGGATAATCATACCAATATGATATTTCCTTCCCTCGATAGTATAAATCACCTTTTTTTACTTCAGCAACAGCTTTATTCCCTATTTTTATTTCATTCAGAGTAAGGTCAATTGTGTCCACTATAATGTATATCTTTTCATTTAAGTATTCCCCATTTTCATATGCCTTGAAGAAATTAGTTTCAATTTTTCGAACAGGATTTCTTTTTCGATTTGAAACCCATTTTGGAATATGTTTTTCACAGTAATTCACATCTACTTTCTTAGCACTTTTCCATAAAGAATTAAACCAGTGGTGCGCTGCTTTAATTATGTTTGAGTCTTCAATAAGTAAATTCGCCTCAATAAGTTTATTAGCATCATCTCCTTCTAGAGATAGACCATTAGATGAAAAGTTTGATGAGCCAAGAATCATTTTGTTATTAGTAAGGTAAACTTTTGCGTGAAGGTTTTTAATTGACCTAATTTTTTTGAAACCGATCAATTTCCCAATTTTGATTAGCTCGTATGGGTTGGTAGCACCACTTTCAAGGTTGCAAATGAATTGGACTTTTTTATTTTTTATTTTCTTTATCATCTCACTTGAGCCTTGACCCCAAAAAGCGACAGCTAATTTTATATCCGCAGCTTCTTTTGTTATAGTTTCGATTAACTTTTTAGTTTGAAAATTTTGAGTTATTAGTTTCATTTTAGTCAACCATTATTTTTTTAATTTATATAACTTTCAATTTTTCTGTGTTTCTTTCAATTCTTTTATTGAATTAGTTAAATCATTATACATATTACTTAAGCCTTCAGAATATTTACCAAACTCATCAATTGAAATATTCCTAATATTTCTATGATTATCTACAGTGTTTTTATAGTTTAATAATGACTCAAGAAAGTTCAGAGCTTGATTATTGGGCAACATCAATATACAATGTTAAATAATAGGCAAAATTGTTTTGTTTTTAGCTAAATACATATCTTTTAATGATTTATCATTAGTCTTCTGATAATAAATTTCCAAGTAACTAAGAGAAATAAATCCTTTTTAATATCAATGACAGCAATTACAGCTTGGTGTACCCATTAACAGTGTAATTCACCAATGGTGTTTGATTACCTTATTCCAATGTTTCTCTTATTCGAAATAATGTGAGAAAATACAATTGAATTTGTTCTTAAAATTATTCGACTGCCATTCTATTAAATAAAATGATTTCTGGAACCCATAATTGATCAATAGTCGTTTTACTCGACTTTTTTTATTCATAAAAAATGAAAATGTATTTAAGGGTTACATAATTGTCTTAATCACAGTTGCGGCACCCCCGATAAACTGAAGAAATAAGGGAGTGGTATGTAAAATCCGTTATCCTTATATATTTTCAAAAACTCATCTAAATTTAAAAAATTAAGATGATTAAGTCTAACAAATTTCGTTAATAAATGTTAATGTGTAATAACTCTTTAAGAATGTCAGTAATACGACTCAATAGAAATGTAAGTATAAAACAACAAAAGCCCGGATATTTTATTTCTTCGGGCTTATAGGTTTTTTTAAGTGTATAAAAATATCAATATTGTGGAGGTGGCGGGAGTCGAACCCGCGTCCGAAATTAAGATCCAAAGAACTTCTACATACATAGTCTGACTTTATTTTTCAGTTTAAAGTTACTCGTCAGACTGAGATCACTTTAAACCTGCCTGCTAAAATTTCACTTCATCTGCACAGGCAACAGAATCAGCTATTGTATCTGAACGGCGTTCAATCTTAACCCGATACAAAAGGAAAAGGTGAACGGCTGTTAACTATTAATTAAGCAGCTAAGGCGTAGTTATTTTCGCCAGTTATTGTTTTTTCCCAATTCTTTAACGTGTCTTCGGGGAACACGGTATGCAATTCTAAGTCTCTTTAATCCCGTCGAAACCAAAATTCACCCCCTTATTTTTAGTAAATAGTTTATTTAACTATCTGACAAAATTCAGGGAATCCATTTTGTATCAGGAATGTTTGAGTACTTATTCTCAAAACGTGAAAGAACAAAAAACAGATCGGATAATCTGTTCATAAATATAATAATATTATCGCCTATTTCATCTGTATTTTTTAATGCGACAATTTCCCTTTCGGCTCTTCGTGCAATTGTTCTGCAGATATGTAAAAGAGCCGCACCTTTTGACCCGCCGGGCAGAATAAACTTTTTTAATACTTCAAGCTGCGATTCAAATTTGTCAATCAGTTTCTCAACTTCACTTACAAAATCATCAGGAGTGCGGGTTATTTTTAATTTCTTGTTTTTTTCTGTTTGCGGTGTTGCAAGATCAGAACCAATTACAAAAAGTTTTGGCTGTAAATCTTTTAATACTGATTTTACTTCTTCACTGTTAACTTCTGTAATTGCAAAACCAATAAAAGAATTTAATTCATCAATAGTACCGTAAGCTTTAAGTCTTTGCGAATTTTTAGGAACTCTTTCTCCGCCAAATAAACTAGTCTGTCCTTTATCACCGGTCTTGGTATAAATTTTCATTGTTTATTGTTTCTGAGGAAGTTCGTGTACAATTACTTCAAACGATTTAGTTTTGTTTTTCGCAAGAACTTTTGTTCCCTGAACTGCGAATGTATCTTTTATAAAACCTAATGCAATATTCTTTTTTAATTTCGGCGAAAAAGCAATTGAAGTAATATTTCCTATTTCATTTTTTTCATCGTCAAACAAAACAAATTTTTCATTTTCTTCAATCGGATCAGGGAAACACAGCCTGATAAGATTTTTTTGATTCAAATCATTATTACTTAATCTTGCAATAACTTCCTGACCAATATAACTGCCTTTCTTAAAATCAACCAAGTCAAGCAGTTTAACTTCATAAGGATTCATTGTATAATTTATTTCATTCGGTTCAGATGGAATGCCGTTTTCAATCTTATAAATACTATAAGAATCCTCACCGATAAGATTAAAATCAAACGGTCCTTTATTTTCAACCAGATTAGTTACTAACTTTTTACTATTTTCATTTTCTGCGAGTATCCAGAACTTTGAATAACCTCTTGAATCAGTCAGTCTGGCTAAAAAGAACAAAATACCGTCAGCGTTTACAACTTTAAAAGAATTTTCTGTAATTGAATTGATAGTATCGCCGATAAACATTGTAAGAAACGACTCAGACTGAGGTCCGATCATTTCAAAAATATTAAACCTGTGGCTTGCATCGCTTACTTTAACATCATCGCCGATAATATATTTATTTATCCAGCTTAATACTTTAGGTTTACTGAAGTTACTCGTTACAAGCAAAAGATAGCTGTCAAAATTCAACACTGTTGAAACACCGATTATCAAACCTTTTTCTGAAGTAAAGATTGTAGGGCGAATCTCTTCCTTAGTTAAATTGCTCATAGAATTTGTCGATATCCTGTGGAGAAAATTCAGGGAATCATTTCCTTTAAGTTCAATAATCCCGAACGTATTCATATATTTTAATCCAACACCATTATTTAAACTAAAAAGTTCGTTTTCGATAGTATTGAAATTCCTTATAAATTCCATTTGATCTGCAGCCTGAATATTGGCTCCAAAAGAAGAAAAAAAAGTAATCATATCCTGATTCAAATTATTCATTTCGAACATTCAATCTCCATAATTCTATTTGATTAAGCGGATTAAGTAAACGGAAAAATTTCCTTGGCAAAGATAAGAAAATTTTTAATAACGGCGAGTTTGTTTTTTGTTTCGGGTGTTGATGTAAACAGTATCTTTCACGCTCCAGACAAATCCAACCGAATCTTTTGAATAGACTTTATCTGCAAGGTTGTAAAAGATATGTTCATAATAATCAGGATATTTATCATTATTAATATTAGCCAGTGTGCGTTTAAAACTTGTGCCTGAATAAGTCATTAATAAATGAGGAAAATTTTTAATATTATCTATCAGAAAATAATTATAGTTTATATGTCCGATCCCTTGAGCATAATGAAAATTAGTTTCAATGTAGTAGATATTTTTTTCTTTCCAGGTTTTAAGTTTTATATCATTGAACCCACCATGCGAAGGGATCGGAGCCTCCCAAATTTTAATAAGATTCTGATTGCTGCATTCAAATAAAATCAGATATAAAAAAGGTGTCCCGAGATCTGTACTATCAAGATCTATAAAGCTTTGTTCATAACCGATAATATTACTTGGTTCTATTAATCTTTCACCCGGTCTTGAAGATGCAACTGCAGCAAAAATATATTTATTACCATCAGTGTTTGTTAAATAAATTAAAGCCGGTTTTGGAATATTGTAAGTAAGAGTTCTGTCAAAATTTAAAAGATAGGTACCGGCGGGATAATTATTAAGTATGAATTCCACAACAGCAATAGTATCACAGGGTGATCTTTCAGTTGCTTTTTGCTTCATCACATCAAGATTATACCGTTGGATATCTGCATCCTTGCTTAAATCATAAGCAGCTTGTTCTTTATAATTAACTTCCTCCTGTTTAGCTTGTTTGTGTTCACAGCTTAACAGGAGTAAAAGTATTAAAAGAATCAACGGATAAATTAACGATGATAGTTTAATATGTTTCAGCATCACTTAAGATGATATCAATATTTATGCCTCTTTTAAAATAAACAAGCCCTGAAAATCTCTATTAAAACAGATTTCAGGGCTTCTTATTTATTTTATTTTTAGAATTATCTTAGAATAAAACAATTATTGGGCGTATTCCTTAAAGAAATATGCGGAACTTTTTATTCCAAGTTGAAAATGGTTCAGATTGAAATGTTCATTTGGCGAATGCAGATTTTCAGTATTCAGTCCTAATCCCATAAGAACCGGCGATGCTTTAAGTGTATTAGCAAATTCAACTACAATCGGAATTGATCCGCCTTCTCTCATAAACACAGTTTTTTTACTAAATGCAAGCTGCATTGCTTTAGCTCCTGCTTTTGTAGCTTTATCTTCCAATGGAGTAATAACAGGATAACCTCCGTGCAATGAAGTTACTTTAACTTTTACTTCTTTGGGAGCTATCTTCTTGATATGTTTCTCAAAGAGTTTAGCAATTTTGTTTGGATCCTGATGAGGAACTAATCTCATACTGATCTTGGCTGTTGCTTTTGATGGGATTACAGTTTTAGCACCCTGCCCTGTAAAACCGCCCCAGATACCATTACAATCCAAAGTCGGTCGTGCCCAGATTCTTTCAAGTGTGGTATATCCTTTTTCGCCGGTAAGATATTTTAATCCGATTGCAGTACCCCATTTTTTTTCAGAGAACTTTAATACTTTAAAATTTTCTCTTTCCTGTTTTGAAAGTTTTAATACATCATCATAAAATCCAGCAACTTTTATTTTCCCATCTTTATCAATAAGCTGTGAAATCATTTTAGCTAAAACATTAATCGGATTCGGAACACCGCCGCCAAAAGTTCCTGAATGTAAATCTCTTGAAGGTCCTGTAACTTCAACTTCCATATAACACAAACCGCGCAAACCGTAAGTAATTGTAGGAACTCCGGGCGCAAAAAGTGCTGTGTCGGAAATTAAAACTGCATCACACTTTAACAGATCAGAATTTTCAATAAGAAATTTTGAAAGATTTGTACTGCCAATCTCTTCTTCGCCTTCAATTAAGAACTTAATGTTTAGCGGAAGACTGCCGTGTGTTTTGAAAAAAGCTTCAACACTTTTTAAATGCATAAACACCTGTCCTTTATCATCAGTTGCACCTCTTGCAAAAATATTATCGCCAACAATCGTTGGTTCAAATGGTGGTGATGTCCACAATTCGATAGGATCAACAGGTTGAACATCATAATGTCCGTAAACAAGCACTGTTGGCTTTCCCGGCGCACCAAGCCATTCGCCGTAAACCAAAGGATGTCCTTCTGTCTGGAATATTTCCACCCTGTTTAAACCTGCTGCCTGCAGCTTATCAGCAACAAATTTTGCAGCAGTCTGCATATCATCATTATTTTCAGGCAGTGTACTGATGCTTGGAATTTTTAAGAAATCTTTAAGTTCATCTATGTATCTCTCACGATTATTCTCTATATAATCCATTACTTCTTTCAATTAATCAGCTCCTCTCTTATAAAAAATATAATATTATAAATTATGATTAATAGTTTTCAGAGTTATAATTTATTTCTGAGTCCAATTGTGTCCATATCTTATTGACAAAACAAAATTTTTAATTCAGGTATTTTTAACAGATATTCAAAATCAGAAAAATTATTAAAACAAAATCTAATAGATGATTTTTTTAAATCCGACGAAGATAAATCTGAATGGTTGTATAACGTATAAATAATTTTACTACCAGGTTTACTTAAGATATTTACTATCCTAACATTTAATCGGATTTGCTTGTAATAAATATAACAGTATCATCTACAAATTGAAAATAATTTTTAAAAAAATTATAATTTGACGACAATCTCAAATCCGATATAGGAGACAAAAACAAAGATAATTTAACGGACAAATAATTATTTCTTAAAAATTCTTCCTTATGACTGTCTTTATTGAGCTAAATGGGATTGTTCATATAACATTTTGAAG
>JAKIZM010000075.1 GCA_022708025.1 Bacteroidota bacterium
CAAAATGTTATATGAACAATCCCATTTAGCTCAATAAAGACAGTCATAAGGAAGAATTTTTAAGAAATAATTATTTGTCCGTTAAATTATCTTTGTTTTTATGTCCTATATCGGATTTGAGATAAAAATTTAGTAACAGGTATTTAGACAATTATTTAATATTTTAGAACCTATGATTCATTATAAAAAGGAAAGACTTGCTTTTAAAAGACTATAACAAAACTGCTATGATCCACAAGGATCAAAAAGTTAATTACAACGAATTGATTAAGAACATAAATTTCTACTCATTTCTTCTTCCCCAAAATAATTTAACTAAAGTAGCTATATTTTCTGAAAACAGATTTGAATGGGTTTACGCATTTTATTCTGCTTGGATGAAAAATGCTGTTGCAGTACCTATTGATTTTATGTCATCATCAGAAGATGTTGCATTTATACTTAATGATTGTAAACCCGAAGTAGTTTTTTACTCAGCTGGAACAAAAGAAGTACTTGAAAAAGCTATCTCTCAATTGAATTATGAAATTGAAAAAATAAATCTGGATGATATCATAATTAATGAAGCTTCAACCTTTTCAAATCTGCCCGAGCCTGATCCAAATGCTACTGCGGTAATTATTTACACTTCAGGTACTACCGGCTCACCAAAAGGTGTAATGCTTTCTTATGATAATCTGCTTGCAAACATTGAAGCAGTTACGAATGATGTTAATATTTATACAAGTGACGACAGGTTATTGGTGCTTTTACCGCTTCATCATATATTTCCACTGATGGGAACGATGATAATTCCTTTAGGTGTTGGCGGTACAATTATTTTTTCTCCGTCTATGGCTTCGGAAGATATAATGGCTACACTGCAGCAGGGAATTACAATAATTATCGGTGTACCACGTTTATATAATCTTATCAGAAAAGGAATAAAAGATAAAATTGATAAAAGCGGAATTGCAAAATTTCTATTCAAAATTGCGCAGAAGAAAAACTCATTAACTTTCTCAAGAAAAATATTCGGTTCTGTTCAGAGAAAGTTTGGTGGTAAAATTAAATTTCTTGTCAGTGGTGGTGCAGCATTAGATAAAGAAGTTGCTAAAGATTATTTGACACTTGGATTTGAAATACTTGAAGGATTTGGTATGACAGAATGTGCACCGATGATAACTTTTACAAGACCTGGAAAAGTATTGCCGGGTTCTGCAGGACAACCGTTAAAAACCAATGAAGTAAAAATTATTGATGGTGAAATTGTAACTCGCGGCAGAAATGTTATGCAGGGTTATTATAACCGTCCTGAAGAAACTTCTGCTATATTAAAAGATGGATGGCTTTTTACCGGAGACCTCGGATATCTTAATGATGATAACAGAATATTTATTACCGGAAGAAAAAAAGAAATAATAGTCTTATCAAATGGGAAAAATATTAATCCTGAAGAGATTGAAGATAAAATATTAAGTATGAATGAAGTAATTACCGAGATTGGTGTTTTTGAAAAATCGGATTTACTTCACGCAGTTATTTATCCTGATTATCAGAAAGCAAAGCAGCTTGGGATTGAAAATGTTGAAGAGATGATCAAGTGGGAAGTTATTGATAAATATAATCAATCAGTTACACCATATAAAAAGGTGATGAAATTCAGCCTGATAAAAGAACCATTGCCTCGTACCAGACTGTTGAAACTAAAAAGATTTTTATTACCTCAGCTTGAACAGATATCAGGAGAGAGGAATGAGAATATAATCGAACCGGCATTTCAGGAATATACTTTAATAAAAGAGTTTCTACATCAGCAGAAGGAAATAACAATTCATCCATCTGATCATTTGGAAATAGATCTAGGATTGGATTCTTTGGATAAAGTGAATCTTGGTGTTTACCTTGAGTCTAATTTTGGAATAAAATACACAGAGTCTGAACTGGTTGGATTTTCCAATGTTGTTAAGCTTGCTGAAGATGTAAGAGATAAAAAGACTAAGCTTAGTATTGAAGCAATTGATTGGGGAAAAATATTTAAAGAGCATTTAAATCTTGATCTTCCCAAAAGCTGGTTTACTCATAATGCAATGAAAAACAGCGCTAAGGTGTTTCTTAAATTATATTTCAGATTAAAAGGCGAAGGATTAGAAAATATTCCCGAAGGTCCGTTTATTATTGCACCAAATCATCAGAGTTTTTTTGACGGATTGTTTGTTGCCGTTTTTCTGAAAAATAAATTGATGAAACAAACTTATTTTTATGCAAAGGAAAAGCACGTAAAGAGTAAGCTGCTTAAGTTTATAGCAAATAAAAATAATGTTATCGTAATGGATCTTAATGATCTGAAAACTTCATTACAAAAGCTTGCAGAAGTTTTAAAGCGAGGAAAAAATATTATTATCTTTCCTGAAGGAACAAGAACATTAAGCGGTGAGATTGGCGATTTCAAAAAAACTTTTGCTATTCTTAGTAGAGAACTGAATGTACCTGTTGTTCCCGTAGCTATAAGAGGTGCTTATGATGCCTTACCGCGAGGAACACATTTCCCAAAGCCATGGAAAAAAATAAATGTTAAGTTTTTAAAACCTGTTAAGCCTGAAAACCATACTTATGATTCATTAAAAGATATCGTAAAAGAAAAAGTATCTGAGCAATTGATTAAAAAATAAATTATAAAATGAAAAAAATAGGCTTAATTCTTATCCTGATTATAATTTTGCCTATAGCTTTTTTATTATACAATGAGCTTGTTAAGCTGAGCAAAGATGAAAAAGTACTGGAAGAAATATATTACAATCAGCTTCAGGCAATTCTCTTTTCAGTTAATCAGTATTCAGAAGATGTAGTAAGATCGACTGTAAATGAAATAATATCCGGGGTTGAATCAAGTAAAGATCAAAAATCTGAAAATGATATTCTGAATACAATTGTTAATGAAAATCGTAAGTTCAGTTTTATTTTTATTGCTGATAGCCTGGAGGATAATCATTTAAAATTCTTTTTTAGAAATGATTTTAATTTTTTAAATGCTGATTCATTAAATATATCTTATACACACACTCTCCATCTGTACAAAGACCAGATACAAAAGTTATTTGAATACCGCAATCAAGGTTACAGGAAAATTGAACCTGTTGATTTGGATAATTCCTCTGATCAGGCTGCTTTATTGGTTTTCGCTGGAACAGATAAACATACTGACAGAATTTATGGAGCAGTAATAAATCCTCAGAATTTTATAACAGAGATACTCTCGCCCCGTTTACAGGAAGTTGCGAAAAATGAATTTATAATTTCAGTTTTAAACCCTGCAACAGGTTATCAATATAATTCGACAAAAGATTTTGATAAAAAACCTGTTCAGGCTCAGAAACCTTTATGGATTTTCCCTGATTATGATCTTGGAATTTCACTTGTAGGAAAATCTATTCAGGATCTTGTGCAGGAACGTGCTGTAAATAATCTTATACTAATCGGAATATTATTTATTGTTTTAATAGCTGCTGTCTGGTTTGTATATAATACAGTTAAAAAAGAACTGGAACTTTCTAAAGCAAAAGCTGATTTCGTCTCAAATGTTTCCCACGAACTTAGAACTCCGCTTTCTTTAATAAGTATGTTTGCAGAAACACTTGAAATGGGTCGTGTTAAAACTGAAGAAAAGAAAAAAGAGTACTATTCAATAATCAGTCGTGAATCTAACCGTTTAGGAAGAATTGTTAATTCAATTCTGAACTTTTCTAAAATGGAAGCAGGTAAACGCAAGTTTAATTTTGCAGAAGAAGATCTGAATGAAATTGTTATTCAGATATATCAGAATTACAGTTATCATCTTTATAATAAGGGATTTGATTTTGAATATGAACCCGGCATTGAAATTCCAAAAGTTATGGCAGATCGTGAGGCAGTTTCAGAAGCAATAGTTAATCTTATTGATAACTCAGTTAAGTACAGCACAGTAAATAAATTTATTAAGATTACAATCGGCAATGAGAATAATTTTGTGTTTGTAGAAATCTCGGATAAAGGTATTGGAATTTCTGAAAAAGATCAGAAAAAAGTGTTTGATAAATTTTATCGTGTTTCTTCCGGACTTATCCATACTACAAAGGGAACAGGACTTGGACTTACTCTAGTTAAGCAAATTATGGATGCACATAATGGGAAAATTGTCCTGAAAAGTAAATCAGGTGAAGGAAGCAGTTTTAAATTAATGTTTCCTTCGGGTTCTTAATTAAATATCGGAGATAAAATGCCTAAAATTTTAGTTGTTGATGATGAGCAAAATATGAGAACAGGTTTGAAAGATAATCTGGAATTTGAAGGTTATGAAGTTGAAACTGCAAATGATGGTGAAGAAGGATTAAAGAAAATTTTAGTAAATAAATATGATCTTATAATTCTTGATGTGATGATGCCCAAAAAATCCGGCTTTGATGTTTGTAAAGAAACCCGCAAAAACGGAATAACTACTCCTATTATTTTACTTACTGCAAAAGGCGAAGAAATAGATAAGGTTGTTGGATTGGAAATTGGTGCTGATGATTATGTAACCAAACCGTTCAGTTTAAGAGAATTAATTGCACGGGTAAAAGCAATTCTTCGCAGAAGTGATAATTTGATAATGGATAATGAATCGCGTGAAATAAAAATCGGTAAACTAACAATTGATTTTAACAGCTATAAAGCTACATTAAAAAATAAAGATGTAGCTATGTCCCACAAGGAATTTGAAATCCTACGTTATCTTTGGAAACACCGCAATGCAACAGTAAGCAGAGATGATTTGCTGACTGAGATATGGGGCTATGATGAAACTCCAACCACAAGAACTGTTGATAATTTTATTTTGAAACTAAGACAAAAAATTGAAAATGATCCGAATCATCCGCAAGTAATATTAACTGTACATGGTATAGGTTATAAACTGATTATTTCATAGCGTATAATGTTGTTTGATAAAAGATCAACATAATTATCTTGCTTGTCAGAAAAAATTTTAACTTCCAGAATATCATGACATTTCTTTACATCTCTTTACTTTGAAGTGACAACAGATACAATTCTGTAAAGTAGTTTTGATCCAGAAGCTTGGATGTTTTTTGTTAACTTTATTTAAGGAGATTCAAAATGAAAACCAGATTATTTGCAGGCAGAAGTTATTTATTAGTTGCAATTTCAATATTGTTCTTATTAATGATTTCAACAACAATGGCTCAAAATCACAGATTAACTGATTTATGTAATCATAAATATGCAAAGCAGAATCTGATTACAGCACTTCATTCCTCAAATGCCGGAGTAAGAGAAAGTGCAGTTTATCTGATAGGCAAATACAGGTTTATTGATTTTGAAGATGAATTGATCAAACAATTACAGGTTGAAAGTGAAGCTGATATAAAAATTTTAATTGGTCTGGCGTTTTTCAGAATGAATAGTGAAAAAGGGATGAAGGAATTAAAAGAAATTTCCGATCACGATCAGAATATAAAAGTTAAACGTATGAGTCAGGCTATATGTAAAGAATTCTTTGAGAATAATTCTGATAATAAAGTAACTGCTCAATAATGAGCAGTTACTTTTCACTTTTTATTCTGAAGCAACCTTTTCAACTTCTTTCCAGACTCTTAGTAAATTGCCACCCAGAATTTTTGCAATTTCATTCTCAGTATAACCTCTTAATAAAAGCTCATAAACAAGATTTGGATATTCAGATACATCTTTCAAATCAACAGGCAGCATTCCGCCGGTTCCGTTAAAATCCGAGCCAAGCCCTATATAATCAATTCCCACTAAATTTTTTATATGATCAATATGATCAGCAACATCTTTTACAGTGGCTGGCGGCAATGGATTATCTTTCCAGTATTGTTCTTCATACTTCCAGGCTAACTCAGAATCAGATGCAATATTATTTTCCTTCAAATAATTTTTAATATTATTTTCTCCCTTTGTATATGCCTGATAAGTATCATTCCTGAGAAAGAAATTTGCGAAAGCTAATTGAATTACTCCGCCGTTTTTAGCAAGCTCCTTTATCATATCATCGTTCATATTTCTTTCGTAACCAAGAGTAAAAAATCTGCAGCATGAATGTGAAGCAATAACCGGAGCTTGACTGAGCTTTATTACATCATAAAATGTACTATCACTTACATGCGAAATATCAACCATAATTCCGAGGCGATTCATTTCTTTAACTACTTCTTCACCAAACGGACTGAGTCCGTTCCATTTCTTTTCAGGATCATTTGCAGAATCAGCAATATGATTCCATTTATAATGTGCAAGTGTTATATAACGTACACCCTTATCGTAAAACTCTTTTAGATTAGCTAAATTGTTTTCAACCGGTGAACCGTTTTCCATTCCCATTGTCAGCAATATTTTATTTTTATTAAAGTTATTCATTATATCAGAAGTTGATCTGACAAATAAAAACTTATCAGGCCAGAGTTCAACCATCTTGTGAACGATACTGATCATTGAGTCTGCTTTGATTTTGGATTTCCCTTTAGTTTCCAGACTTGGTGATGTATAGATAGACATAAATCCAACATTTAATCCGCCTTTGATTGCTCTTTCATAATCAATTTCACCTTTATCAGTTTCTACCGAAACATCAAACCATTCATCATAAAGCCAGTCAGGCAAATCTATATGAGTATCAACAAGTAAATTATCTTTACAGATTTTTACTGCCTTTTGCCAAAGGATTGAATCAGCATTATTATTTTTATTCTGCGGATAGATTGTAGCAAAAAGGATAGCAGTAAATACCAATAATATTATATTTTTCATTTGACCCTTAGATTTTTTAATTATAACTGATTAGAAAAAATGTTTTGAGAATATACATTAATATTTGCCGTGACAATTTTTTACAAATGTTTACTTTATAATAACACAATTAATTATTTATTCGAATAGATTTTATAAAAAAATAAAAAAAATTAGAATGAGATCCCGCAATCCATTAGAAATTATACTATTAATTATTATTATACTTTTGCTCAGTTGCGAAGTGAGAGTCAATTCGCTGCGTGATAATAGTGTAAAGGAAAAAATGGTTTTAGATTTGTCCGGCAAATGGAAATTCAGACTTGGTGATGATATTAGCTGGAAAGAGAAAAATATTGATGACAGTAATTGGGAAAAAATTTATGTTCCTTCTCCGTGGGAAAATCAGGGCTTTCAAGGTTATAATGGATATGCCTGGTACAGAGCTTCTTTTAAATTATCTAAAGACTTATCGGATAATCAACTCTATCTGATTCTTGGTTATGTAGATGATGTTGATCAGACATTTATAAATGGAAAACTGATTGGTTTAGCCGGCGGTTTTCCACCGAATTACAGAACTGCCTATGATGCATTCAGAAAATATTATATTCCAAAAGAATATTTGAATAAAGATGGTGAGAATATCATTGCAGTAAGGGTTTATGATAATGAACTTGACGGAGGAATAATAAGTGGTAAAATCGGTTTGTACATTTCAGGAGATGTTATTGAACCTGATATTAACTTAAGCGGCATCTGGGATTTCAGAACCGGTGATGATTCTTTGTTTCTTAAAGAAAAAATTGATGATATTAAAACAACAAAGCTAATGGTTCCGGCTCACTGGGATATTCAGGGTTATCAGGATTATGATGGTTTTGCATGGTATAAAAAATCGTTTGTAGTACCCAAAAAATATGAAGGCGAAAATATGATTTTATTATTAGGTAAAATTGATGATATCGATCAGACATTTGTTAATGGTGTTTTAGTTGGTTCCACAGGTAATTGGAATTTTAAAGATATTCCAAAGGAATTTAATAAATATGATGAGTATAAGATTGTAAGAGCCTATTCTGTTCCTGCAAAAATATTAAAGCCCGGAGCTGAGAACACTGTAGTAGTAAGAGTTTATGATGGTTACAGAGACGGTGGAATTTATGAAGGTCCTGTCGGGCTTATAACAGTTGATAATTATCTGAAGAAAAACCGGGGCATTCAATCAAATTAATTTTTTAGTGTTTTATTAATATTTTGTTTTATTAATAGGTAAGAGATAATCATTATCATAGCTCCGAATAAAACATCAGAAGTATAATGAGCACCAACAATAATCCTGCTGATACAAACAGCTATTGCATAACTGATAATAATCGCTTTAAAAAATATTCTCTTAAAAAATGATTTATCCATTATAAATATAAACAGTGCCATAAGGATAAACCCCATTGCAGCATGACCAGAAGGAAATGACTGATTTCCCGTTATTCCGTTTGGAATATACCAGGCAGTAAAATTTGAGTAGTTTTCAGCTAAATCCCTGAACCTGATTCTTCCCCAGAATATTTTTAGTGGCTGTATTATTACCAGATATCCGTAAAAAAACATTTTAAATGTTAATCGTGAAAACAGAATTGATTTTTTTGAGAACTTATTATGTTTCTTAAAAAGTAATGAAGTAAAAATGTTAGCTATTATAGCTGCAACAAAAAAATAGATTTCGTTATAGTTAAAGAATGCTGGATTTCCGGTTATTGCTAAAGAAATCGCCCATAACATATAGATTGTTACCAGTGAAGCTGTGGTTAATAAGAATGATGTAAACAAAATCGTTTTTATGTTAGATGATTCTTTTAAAGTTACTATATAAATGTGTATAGCAATAAGAATTACCAATAGTCCGGGAATCTCGCCATACTTTTCAAGTAACCTTGCCCAATATGAAGCAGGATTATATAAATTTACCGAAATCCAAAGATCACTGGATTCTAAAAGGAATGCAGCTACAATCCAAATAAAAATAAAGTAAGAGACAGTTGTTTTGTTCGATGTTTTTTTCAAATAAATCTTTACTAATTGATAAGGCAATTTAAAGAATGAATACAAAAACATCTAACTATTATTTCAGGATATTCTATCATTATATTTCGATCAAAGAAAATTTTTACTATGAAAGGATAAAAAATGTCGCTTAAATATTCGGTTGGTAAATATTCAAAAGCAATTGATGAGTTAAAAGATAAATTGAATAAGGAAAAAGTAATTGATAGAATATGGAATAAAGATTATACAGTCTGGAGTAACGATCCGACAGAAATATCAAACAGACTTGGCTGGCTTGATAGCGTTGATGTTACAAGAAAATCTTTTAAAGAAATTTTTGAATTTGTTTATGAAGTTAGAGTTGCCGGATACACTCGCGTTTTATTAATGGGAATGGGCGGCTCATCATTAGCTCCGGAAGTTTTCAGATTAATATCAGGGGTGAAAGAAGGATTTTTAGATCTGGATGTTCTGGATTCAACGCATCCTGAAGTTGTAATGGAATATGCAAAAAAGTTTGATCCGCACAGAACATTATATGTTGTTTCTACAAAGTCGGGTGGAACAGTTGAAACTTTTTCATTTATGAAGTTCTTCTACAATTTTGCTCTGCATATTTTGGGAAAAGAAGAAGTTGGAAAACACTTTGTTGCAATAACCGATCCCGGAAGCGGATTGCAGAAAGTTGCAGAAGAATTGAAGTTCAGAAAAATATTTTTAAACGATCCGAATATCGGCGGAAGATTTTCAGCTTTATCTTTATTTGGAATTGTGCCTGCAGCATTAGTGGGAGTTGATATTGAAAAACTTTTTTCTCTTGCTGATGAAGAAGTAAATGACAGTAAAAAAAGCGGAGCTGATCTATCTTCAAACATTGCAGCACAAATTGGTTTGATAATAGGAGGACTTGGTAAAAAGGGAATTGATAAACTTACATTTATTATTTCTCCTGAATTTAAATATCTGGGTGCTTGGTTAGAGCAGTTAATTGCAGAAAGCACAGGCAAGATTGGAAAAGGAATTCTACCAGTTGATCTTGAATTAATTACAGAACCTGAATTTTATTCAAGTGATCGTTTGTTTGTTTATTTAAAATTCAAGGGTGACACAGTTTATGATGATAAAGTTGATAAGATAAGAAAAGCAGGTTTACCGATGATTGAACTTGAAGTTGAAGATAAACTTGAATTGGGCAAACAATATTTCTTATGGGAATTTGCAACTGCAGTTGCGGGCTGGATTTTACAAATCCAACCGTTTGATCAGCCGAATGTTGAGCAAGCAAAAGTTGTAGCAAGACAAATGATGAAAGAGTATCAGGAAAAAGGAAAATTACCGGAGCTAATTCCAACGCTTGAAGATAAGGGAATAAAAATTTATGGAAATGTTAAATCAAAATCGGTTGATGATATATTAACAGCATTTTTATCTGATTGTAAAAGCGGAAAAAATTATGTTGCAATTCAGGCTTATCTTAATCCAACTAAAGAAATAACAGAATCTTTACAAGAGTTAAGAACAAAAATTCAGAAGAAATATAAAGTAGCAACAACACTTGGATTCGGTCCAAGATTTCTTCATTCAACGGGACAGCTTCACAAAGGAGATGCAGGCAATGGATATTTTATCCAGTTTATTTCTGCTTTAGAAGATGATCTTCCGATTCCTGAAAATATGGGCGAAGAAAAAACTTCAATAACATTTGGTATATTGATTAAAGCTCAGGCACTAGGCGATAGACAAGCATTACTTGATAATAAAAGAAAAGTAATAACGATTGAATTAAGTGATGATTTAAAAAAAGCAATTAGTGAAATAGCTATTTAAAAGATTATTCGGGCTTTCATTAAATAGTATTTGGGCTTGGTTTACAACAATCGTTGCCTGTTGTGAATTATAAATATTTGCCAATCACTATTCTACACTTCGCATATTTTATTTGGTGACAACTTGAAAAAAAATATTTAATTTATAACAGGTTATCCAAACTTTAAAAGGAGTCAATATGGAAACAGCATCATTTAGATTGTCGGAGATGTATCGGCTTCCGTGGACATTACCTGACAACGGCATCTCTTGGCTTGAACCCACTGCTCATTGCAACCTTAATTGTTACGGTTGTTATCGCAAGAATATTAAAAATTCCAACAAACCATTCGAAGAAGTCAAACACGAACTTGATGTTTTTCAAGCCTTGAGAAAAACTGACTGTATATCGATTGCTGGCGGCGAGCCTTTGCTCTATCCGAATATTATTGAGCTGGTTGCTGAAATAAAATCCCGAAAATTAAAACCAATAATAAATACAAATGGAATTGCATTAACAAAGGAACTGCTTCACGAATTAAAAAAAGCAGGAGTATTTGGTTTTACTTTTCACATTGATAGTAAGCAAGGAAAAGGCAGAGAGAAAAAATGGGAAGGAAAAAATGAAATTGAGTTAAATGAACTTCGATTGCATTATGCAGAAATACTTGCTGCTGAAGGAAATATTGCTTGCTCATTTAATTCTACTGTTTATGGTGATACTTTGCAATATGTTCCCGACTTAGTTGATTGGGCTCATAAACATATTGATATTGTTCATACAATGGTTTTCATTCTCTTCCGATATATAACTCCGGAGCTGCCATTTGATTTTTATGCAGGCACAAAAAAGATTTACTTTGATGATATTCATTATCACTCAGATAAAGATGAGATAACAAATTTAAATTCAAAACAAGTTGTTGAAGTTATCAGAAAGCGTTTTCCGGAATTCAAACCAGCAGCATATTTGAATGGCACTTATAAAGCAGATGATTACAAATGGCTTTTAACAGAGCGCATCGGAACTAAAGATAATATTATTGGTTATCTGAACAATAAGTTTATTGAACTGGTTATGCAGTTTTATCATTTCAAGTTTGATAGGTATTTGTCGTATGCATCGCCCAAAATTTTGAGTCTTGGCAGAGCTACACTTTTTAATTTATGGACAATAAATAAAAGTGTAAGAAAAGCGCTTGGGAATTATTTTAAATTTCTGATAAAAAATCCATTCAGAATATTTAAGAAGTTGTATATACAGTCGATTATGATTATTCAGCCTGTGGATTTTATGGAAAATGGTGATCAGAGTATGTGTGATGGCTGTCCCGATATTACTGTTTGGAAAGATAGGAATGGTAAGGATCAGCTTGTGTGGTCTTGCAGATTGGAGGAACCAATGGAACATGGTGTATTCTTAAGAACAGTTCCTAAAGGATTCAATGGTAATTCAGTTTAACTAATTACTTTCTGTTATAAAAACCTAAAATGATTCCGAGTGCAAGCGACCAAACTGCAGCTAAACCGATTTGAAATTCTTTAGGAAGAATAAAGGTAATTGTGTGTGCAGGAATCCAGAACCAAAGTAAAGAGTAAAATCCTTTATCAATATTTTTCCAATTATTTTTCTTTGCAATAAGATTATCAAGTAATCTGTGCATCAAAACTAAAAAGGGACCGAATTGTAAATTCATTGAAGTTGAAATTGCAAAAGATTTTCCGAGCCCGGAAAGTTGCGGCAAAAAATTATACTCAATTAAACTATCAACAAAACCATTAAACCCGATAAACGCATACTTAATAAATACTGCAAGCACAGCCCATTCTAACATTTTAAGAATGATTATATTAAACTTATAAGGCAGTTGGATCTTTCTGCTAATCAACCAGTAAGAAACTATATCACCAAGAGTTCCGAGTATTGCAAATTGTATCATTGCAGAAATGATCGGATACTCTTTTACAAATTCTATATACCAGTTCATAAAAAATCTTTTTAATATAAAATTGCCTGCCAAAATTAGATTGGGCAAAATGTATAAACAAATTTAATATTTTAAATTGATTCTTATTCTATTCTTATCGTATATTTACGATGAACGATTTAGGAAATATTATGGCAGTAGCTAAAAAAGAGGAATTTAAATCTAAAGATACCTGGCTTGCTGATGTTGCGAAAGCATTATCTCATCCTGCAAGAATAAGAATTCTTAAAATCTTAACCGATATGAATGTTTGTATGTGTGGCGATATTGTAGAGCTTTTACCGCTTTCACAATCTACTGTTTCACAGCATTTGAAAGAATTAAAAAGAGTTGGATTGATTCAAGGCGATATTGATGGTCCTAAAGTTTGTTATTGTGTAAACAATAAAACGCTTCAAAAAGCAAAAAAAGAATTTGATAAATTATTTAATAAAGTTTGTGTTTGTTAAATCTGAAGGAAATAAAAATGAGTGAACAAAAAAATGTAAAAGAAATTGTTAAAGAGAAATATGCAGAGATTGCAGTTTCATCCGCAAGGAAATGCTGCTGCGGATCTTCAAACAATAAAGTTGTTGATTATACAATTATGAAAGACAACTATGAAAATCTTGATGGATACGTCGCCGAAGCTGATCTTGGTTTAGGCTGCGGTTTACCGACTGAATTTGCTGAAATAAAGAAAGGGGATACTGTTGTTGATCTTGGTTCAGGCGCCGGCAATGATGTTTTTGTTGCAAGAGCTTTAGTTGGTAATGAAGGAAAGGTAATAGGAATTGATTTTACAGATGAGATGATAATTAAAGCTAATCTTAATCTTGATAAGCTTGGTTATAGAAATGTTGAATTTAAGTATGGTGAAATTGAGGATCTGCCAATTGATGATAATTTTGCTGATGTGGTTGTAAGCAATTGTGTGCTCAATCTGGTTCCTGATAAACAAAAAGCGTTTAATGAAATTTTTCGTGTTCTAAAACCTGGTGCTCATTTTTGTGTTTCGGATATTGTAATTAAAGGAGAACTCCATCCGGAATTAAAACAATCTGCCGAGATGTATGCGGGCTGTGTTGCAGGCGCAGTTCAACAGGAAGAATATTTAGATATAATCAGAGAATCCGGTTTTAAAAATGTTGAAATCAAAAAATCAAAAACCATTGAATTACCCGATGAAGTTTTATCAAAGTATTTAAATAAAGAACAGATAAAAGAATACAAAGAAAAGCAAACAGATATTTATAGTATAACTGTAGTCGGATACAAATTCTTAAATCCGAAATAGAAATACAGAAAGGACTATTTAAATATCAAAAAAAGGGATAAATTAGAGAAAAAAATATTCACCAATTGGGTG
>JAKIZM010000076.1 GCA_022708025.1 Bacteroidota bacterium
TTATATAAACAATCCCATTTAGCTCAATAAAGACAGTCATAAGGAAGAATTTTTAAGAAATAATTATTTGTCCGTTAAATTATCTTTGTTTTTGTCTCCTATATCGGATTTGAGAAAAACTTTAAAGTCAATATACTTCGGGAAAATGGTTTGGTTATTCTTGCAATAAGGGCTAACTTTTAAATGTAATTTTTAAACTTTAGAACAAACCGGAAGGCTTATGAACTCACAATATTATATAGACTTAGAGCACAAATACGGCGCTCATAATTATCACCCTCTTGAAGTTGTAATCGCAAAAGGTAAAGGCGTTTGGGTTTGGGATGTGGAAAACAAAAAATATCTCGATTTCCTTTCTGCATATTCCGCTGTCAATCAAGGACACTGTCACCCAAAAATCGTTAATGCAATGATTGAACAGGCTCAAACTTTAACTTTAACATCACGCGCATTTTATAATAATGCTCTCGGCGAATTTGAAAAATACATAACCGGATTATTTGGTTATGATAAAGTATTGGCAATGAATACCGGCGTTGAAGGTGTAGAAACTGCTATAAAACTTGCCCGCAGATGGGCTTATGATGTTAAAGGAATTAAAAAGTATGATGCTAAAATTATTGTTGCTAACGAAAACTTTCACGGCAGAACAATAATGGCTGTATCTGCTTCAACAGATCCAGATTCCTATGATGGATATGGACCATTTGTTCCCGGATTTGTAAAGGTTCCGTATAATAACATTCAGGAATTAGAAAAAGCTTTGGAAGATCCAAATGTAGCAGCATTTTTAGTTGAACCAATTCAGGGTGAAGCAGGTGTTTTTGTACCTGATGATGGTTATCTGAAAAAAGCACACGAGCTCTGCAAAGCAAAAAATGTTCTTCTTATATGTGATGAAGTACAAACAGGTTTGGCAAGAACAGGAAAAATGCTTGCATCAGATTATGAATCAGTTAAACCCGATATTTTAATCCTTGGTAAAGCATTATCCGGCGGAACAATGCCAGTATCAGCAGCTTTGGCAAATGATGAAATAATGCTGACAATAAAACCTGGTCAGCACGGTTCAACTTTTGGCGGCAATCCGCTTGCCTGCAAAGTTGCTACTGCATCCTTACAGGTGCTAATCGAAGAAAAACTTGCAGATAACGCTTTTAATCTCGGTAATTACTTCAGAGCAGAAGTTCAGAAGATGGTTGATGAATTTAAAAATCTCACACTCGTAAGAGGTAAAGGATTATTAAATGCAATCGTTATAAAACCTTCTTCAACCGGTAAAACTGCCTGGGATGTTTGTGTTGCATTAAAAGAAAACGGAATGCTTGCAAAACCAACTCACGGAGATATAATCCGTTTTGCACCTCCTTTGGTCATAACTAAGGACGAAATTGATTTTGCTCTTGATATTATCAGAAAAGTTATGAAGGATTTTAAGTAAGCTTATTCAGTCCCAAAAGTCCTGCCTTAAACAAAGGCAGGACCGGGACAATTGATAATAAATCTAAAATTTTAAATCTCCAGCTATAAATTATCACATCCGGTCTTTAACTACACTCTTTGTATCTTCAATTGCTTTGGATAATTTTCTTAATCTTTCTTCAACATTTGGCAGATCATTATTTCTGCCTGAAAGTTCAATACCTAATGCTTCATCGCCAACCAGTTTCGCACCAACTGAATAACTTGAACCTTTAAGAGTGTGAGCTAAATCTATAATTTTTTTAATATCTATGGAGTTCATATTGTCCTTTAGCAGAGCCAGCTTATGTTCTGCATCAGCCATGTAATCGTTTAACAGATCTTTTTCAAAAACTGCATCGCCAAGACTTATTTGTTTTAGTCTTTCAAAATCAAAAATTCTGCTATCATTCGCAGGTTTATTTGGATTAGCATCATCTGTGTAATCAATTTTTAAAAAATGATCAATCAGTTTTATTATATGACGAGCAACCATTGGTTTTGCCACATATTCATCCATACCTGCTTCAATACATCTTTCGCGATCACCAACCAATGCGTGAGCAGTTATTGCAATTATCGGAACCTTGTTTTTAGGTTCCTTCATTGCACGAATCATCTTTGTTGCTTCAAAGCCGTCAACATCCGGCATCTGAATATCCATCAAAATAAGATTATAATCATATTGTGTAAAAGCTCTTACAGCCTGCTCACCATTCATAACAGCATCAACATCGTAGCCGGCAGACATTAAAGTTCTTATTGCAACTTTTTGGTTAATAAGATTGTCTTCAGCAAGAAGGATTTTAAAACCTTTCCTATTTGCACTATATCTTTTTATATCTGCATCGGTGAACTGAATTTCATCAAGATATTCTTCATCTATCTGAGATTTTAATTTATCTAACTGTGCTGGATCGCTTCCGGGCTTTCTGACAAAAATATGAAAATCAAACTGGCTTCCTTTTCCCTCAATACTTTTAACTGAAATATCACCTTCCATCAGATTGGTGAACTCTTTACAGATAACAAGCCCTAATCCTGTTCCGCCAAGACTGTTTCCTTCAAGTCCTGTTACCTGCGAGAAAGGTTTAAATAATTCTTTAATTTTATCAGCAGGTATTCCAATTCCGGAATCGAAAATTATTGAGCTTATTTTAACTTTATTATCAGCAGCTTCATCTACAGTAACCTTTATTTTGATTTCCCCGTCATTGGTAAACTTAACTGCGTTGCTGAGTAGATTCAGATAGATTTGACGAATTCTTGTCGGATCACCAACAAAATTAAGATCGATATCTTCAGGGATATCAGTACGTATAGTTAACTGCTTTTCTTTTGACTTCGGAGTAACAATGGATACAGCCTGATAAATTATTTTCTTCAAATTAAAATTCAAATTCTCTAGTTCTATCTTACCGGCTTCAATTTTAGAAAGATCAAGCACTGCATTAATCGTCTCCAGCAATGACTCGGCAGATATTTTAGCACTATGGATAAACTGTTTCAACTCATCCTGATTTATATAAGATTCATTTTCAATCAAAGCTAAAAATCCGATTATACCATTCATTGGTGTTCGGATTTCGTGACTCATATTTGCAAGAAAGCGGCTTTTTGCGGTACTTAGTTTCATAGCTTCTTTGGCAAGAGCATCTGATTTTTCTTTTTCAGCTTTAAGTTCAATTTCCGCCTGCCGTCTTCTTTCCAAAGTATTAAATTCTTCTGTTACATCTCGCAATGTTCCTTCAAGAAAAAATTTATCCAACCCATCATCCCTTACTGCCTTTACATTCATTCTTACGATTAGTTCTTTTTTATCCTTATCAAGCATTCGACAAATATAATTTTCTGCAAAACCATATTGTTGAACAATTTTTAATAATTTTTCCCTGTCCGATTTATCTTTGTAATAATCAGGTACACGAGTTATAATCAGGTCTTCAAGTTTTTCGTGTCCAAACATTTTAACAAGTGATTTATTTGCTGTAATAAAATCACCTTCGGGAGTTGATTGGAAAATTCCATCTGAGGAGTTATCAAAAATCGATCTGAATTTTTTTTCGGATTCTTCTACCTTTAATGCATTTTTAGCAACTTCCAAACGCATCCTGAAATTAACAGCACTTCCGATTACAGAAAGCAAACTGAGAAATAAAACAAAAATCAGCGATTCAAACATATTTGGAAGGAAATAAATTTTCTGATCGTTAAAAAGAATTGCAACAGCAAAAACTATATTATAATAGATTGCAACTAAAATCTGGTTTTTAATCTCCCAATTCAAAAACATCGCTGATGTAAATATCATCAGACCGACTATTTGCGAATTTACAATCAGAGATTTCGGGATCAATAAGATCATTACCCCTGAAGATCCTATTATAGTTAACAATAAAATATGAACCAAAGGGATAGTGTATCTTGTTGCTCTTTCTGTATTAAGAAATACCAGTATTAAAAACGCAACCAATGTAGATAATAATCTTACAAAGTATATCTGAACAGTAAACTCAGAATAATGCCGTACTTCAAAAATCATTGCAAAAATTCCGGAGATAGCCACCATTAAAGCAATAACTTTGAGCGGAGTTACTAAATATTTTCCTGTTTCTTCCCTGATCTGATTATATCTCTCTTTCAGAAACGGTATATTTGGATTTAAGATGAAATCAACAACCGTTTTGTTGTTTTTCATTTTCTACTCAATAATGTTTATTCAAATCTACATAATTTTTATGATAAATTGTTTTATCCTCTTATTTTAAGATTGCAAAAATTAAAAGTATTTTCAAATGGATTTTTTGTTTTCAATCGATATTGCAATATTTTATTTTATAAATCATACTTTGTCAGCCGGATTTCTGGATAAATTCTTCTCGATCATAACCAATGTAAATAACTGGTACATTACCTATGTAATTCTGCTAAGCCTTTGCTTTATTAAAGGCGGAACTAAGGGAAAGCTTGCTGTAATTGGTGTAATTTTACTTATAGTTGTAACTGATCAGCTTGGTTACCGGGTGCTTAAGGATTTGATTGCAAGACCAAGACCTTTTTCAGTCTTATCTGATGTAATTTTACCTATTGGTTCAACCGGTACGTATTCATTTCCTTCAAATCACGCATTAAATAATTTTGCGGCTGCTGTATTCTTCTATCGTTTATATCCCAATCTTAAATGGGCATTATTTATTACTGCTTTTCTTGTATCAATTTCACGAGTATATCTTGGATTACATTATCCTTCGGATATTTTAGGTGGGGCTTTAATCGGATCTGTATTTGGTTATATTTTTGCTGAAATTATTTTAAGAATAAATAAACTAACTGAACAAAAAAAAATAAATAAATCTGAATCTCAGAATTCTGAAAGGTTCAAATAATATGAAATCTTTAGTAATAATATTATCAGTTTTTATTTTCAGTTCTGTTTCATATCCTGTTCTTAGATCTCATTCTGCCGCTGATTCTGTAATTATAGAGAGCAGAAATTATTCAGACAATAAAAGCGATAGCTCCGCCTGGATAAATATTGATTACCCTTATATTCTTAATGTTGATAATTCTGAAGTTATAAACAGAATAAATAAGGTGCTGGAAGATGAGTTTAAACAGTCAATTGCCTGGTACAATGAAATGATTTCTGATACCAGTCTCTCTTTTGACAGTGATTATACTATTCAATTCAGTTTTGAAACAGGCTTTGACGTTTTTTATAACTCAAAAGATTTTGTAAGCATTGTGCTTAACCATTATCAATATACCGGTGGCGCACATGGTAATTATTTTTCAATCGGATATAATATCAACCTTTCTGACGGTTCATTTCTTACACTTAATAATATTATTCAACCGGGAAAACTTAATCTCTTAGCTTATGAATGTGAAGAATCAATTTTAGATAAATATCAGGCTAATTCTTTGTTTGAAGCCGGATTATTTGAAAACGAAATTATTATTCCGGAAGATCAGGATTTTTATATAATTCCCGGATCATTGGTTTTACAATTTGATCCTTATGAAATCGGGCCATATGCTATGGGTGCAGTAACCGCCGAAATATCATTTGATAAAATAAAAGATATATTGTCAGATGATTTACCATTCAGCACTGATTAAATATGACAAACAATTTAAATATCCGTTATGCTGATAAATCAGATGTGCCGATAATTTTTTCTCTTATAAAAAAACTGGCTGAGTATGAAAAATTATCGGACAAAGTTTTAACCACTGAAGAAAAACTTGAAGGATCTATCTTCGGTAATGAAAAATTTGTTGAAATTTTGATTGCTGAGTTTGATGGCAAAGCAGTTGGTTATGCATTATTCTTCAAAAATTATTCAACTTTTCTCGGTAAGGCTGGAATTTATCTTGAAGATCTTTTTGTATTGCCCGATTACAGGGGAAAAGGAATAGGTAAATCTTTATTAAAGAAGATCATTTCAATCGCAAAAGAAAGAGATTATGGCAGAGTAGAATGGTCTGTTTTGGATTGGAATGAACCAGCAATTGAATTCTATCAAAAAATCGGAGCTGAATCCTTGGAAGAATGGAAAATTTTCAGATTGACATCAGATAAGTTTTAGAAAAAAGTTGCTAAATAAATCATTTTTCAGCATCAAACTATAATTAAGTTTAAGACATTTTTCATTATTTTGGCAAATCAAAAATTTCCAAAGAAACAATTTTCTAACATAAAAAGAGGAACAAATGGCTAATCGTGACAGACGGGTTGTAGTAACCGGACTTGGTGCTTTAACGCCTATCGGATTAACTGTAAATGAATTCTGGGTTGGAATGATGGAATCAAAAAGCGGTTCTGCAATGATAAAACAATTTGATACTTCAAAAGTTGAGACAAAATTTGCTTGTGAATTAAAAGGATTTGATGTTGGAAATTTTCTGGACAGAAAAACCGCCCGAAGATTAGACCCATTTGCTCAGTATGCTCTTGTAGCCGCAAAACAAGCTGTTGATGACAGTAATCTTAAACCAGAGTCACTTTCTGAAGAAGAAAAAAACAAAATTGGAGTAATATTCGGAAGCGGTATTGGCGGCATTCAAACATTTTATGATCAATCTGTAATAAACCACGAACAAGGACCGGGTAGAATTTCACCTTTCTTTATCCCAATGCTTATTCCGGATATAGCAGCAGGACATATTTCTATGCAATATGGTTTTCGTGGTCCGAATTATTGTACTGTTTCTGCCTGTGCAACCGGTAACAATAATATGATTGACAGCTATCTTCTTATAAAATTCGGAATGGCTGACGTAATGGTAACAGGAGGCAGTGAAGCTTCCATTAGCGAATTGGGAATCGGCGGATTTAATGCTAACCGTGCTCTATCAACAAGAAATGACTCTCCTGAAACAGCCAGCCGCCCATTTGATGCAACACGTGACGGATTTGTTATGGGTGAAGGAAGCGGAGCATTAATTCTGGAAGAACTTGAACACGCTTTGAAAAGAAATGCTAAGATTTATTGTGAAATAGTCGGCGCCGGATTATCTGCTGATGCACATCATATTACTGCACCGCATCCTGAAGGGACAGGAGCTGTTTTATCGATGGAAATGGCTATTAAACAGGCTAATATAAATCCAAGCGAAATTGATTATGTAAATATGCACGGTACCTCAACGCCTTTAGGAGATATTGGTGAAACAAAGGCACTGAAAAAAGTTTTTGGAGATCATGCATACAAGATGAATTTATCATCCACAAAAAGTATGACAGGTCATTTGCTTGGCGCTGCAGGTGCAGTGGAAGCAATTGCATCAATCCTTGCTATAACAAATAACAGAATACCGCCTACAATTAATTTTGCAAATCCAGATCCTGAATGCGATTTAAACTATACATTTAATAAACCTCAGGATAGAACAGTTAATTATGCTCTCAGTAACGCGTTTGGATTTGGCGGACATAATACTTCAGTGATTTTTAAGAAATTTGATCAATAATTAAAACTTAACTGAAGCGTTCGAAATATTTTTTCTGTTAGAATCTGATGCAGAGATAAAAAGAAGAAAATCAAAATTTATTACTGATTTTCCTTTTCAAAAACGGAGTCAGGAATACCTTTGTTTACTTCGTAATTAAGGTATTTTACAACAACTCTGCCTTTTGTTATTTCACCGAATCTGTTGATTTTCTTTTTTGATTTTTCTTTAGAAAAATCTTCATCCCTGGTTAATGGCATCTTCATTTTATCAATATTAAATGAAAATACAATCTCTTCGGGTAACGGATATTTGAAGTTATCAGAATAAGAAAAATCAATAACAAAAATGCCATTGGTTTTTGTAGTAGATTCAACTTTTCGTATTAGCTGCTTAGCCTGATCAATCCATAATGTTGATAGAATGATATCTCCCTGATTACCAAGCGGAATAACTTTAACTACTGATGTTTTAATTCCATTTAACAAAACATCATTTTCATAAATTGCAGTATGTTCCGACTTCAGCAGTGAAGATGGTGTAAACTCCAAACCATCTTTCGGCAGCATCGCAAAACCATCCGATTGTAAATGCACTTTATCGGGTTGTTTAAAAAATAATTTTGCTTTTGCCTCAGGAACTTTTATAAACTCAACATCCACTTTAATATTAATATCGGCAGTATAATCCTTAACCTTATTAAAATTATCAACAACATGTTTTAGAATTTCATCCGGATTTTTAGTCTGCGGAATTATCAGATTTGATAGCAGCAGGGAACAAAATAATATCTTCATCATAAATTCTTTCACGATAAAATATCTTTCCTTTTAAATAAAAACAATGTCAATGAAAAAAAGAAAACAATATGAGCTAATAAAATAGCAACAGCTTTCAGCAATTCAGTTAAATCAACCGGATCATCAAAAATTAATCTCCAGGAAAGAATATATTCTGTAAAAAGATAAGGTTTTATACTTTGGAAAAAATCAATGTTTATAGCTGAAATAACGATAAAAATAATAATAATTGCCATAGTACTAACAATCGGACCTATTGCATTTTCTACTAATGAAGAAAAAAGAAATGCAAGACTGCAAACAACCGACATTCCCAAGACAGCAAATCCATACGCAATAAAAAACCGCCAGAGTATATCTGTCCGCTCAAAAATAATTATGGCGTGACTACTCGAAACCAAAAGCTCACCGGTTCCAAAAATTAAAACTCCTACCACTAAACTGATCAGTGCAAGCCAGATAATTAGAAGATTTGTATAAATAATTCCTGCAATAAATTTTGAGATTATTATCTGGGTTCTTGTAACAGGTCTTGTTATGATCATTCTATAAGTTCCGGCTGTTGCTTCCCCAGCTAAAAGATCTCCGGCAACAAGTGCAATTAAAAAAGGGATGTGAACCGTAATGCTGTTTAAAATCAGATAAGAAACAAAATATCCGTTAAGCAGATTTCCGACGAATATAAATGACTGTTGAATATTTCTGGTCATAAAATCAATTGTGCTTTCTCCGGTTAATAAAAACGCTAAATGGATTAATGGAACAAGAACCCCGATTGCGATAAAACCGATATAGGTCCGCCATTTCCTGAAAATTTTATAAAGCTCAATTTGAATAAGAGTCAGCATTATTTAGCCTCATCTGTAATTTTCAGGAAATAATCTTCCAATGATCTTTTTGGAATTACAGCACTGACTGAAATATTATTTTCAACTAAATATTTATTTAATTGTGGTACCTCCTCACCTTCTAAAGAGAAAACGAAAACTGTTTTAGTATTCATTTCAAACTTATCTTTCCAGCCTGAGTTCAGGATCAAATCTTTAACTTTTTGTTCGTCATCAATTTCAAAAGTTACTTTCAACTTTTTCGCATCCAGTAAATCTTTAACATTTCCTTCTACTTTAGTTGTGCCTTTATTTATAATTATCATCCGGTTAGCAACAAGTTCAACTTCATGCAAAATATGCGATGAAAGAAATATCGTTTTTTCCTTTTCTTTGCTTAAATGAAGTATCAAATCCCTTATCTCTTTCATTCCTTGCGGATCTAAGCCTGTAGTAGGTTCATCAAGTATTATTAGTTCGGGATCGTGCAATAATGATTGAGCCAGCCCTAATCTTTGCTTCATTCCGTGTGAAAAAGTTTTAACTTTACTATCAAACCGATTATCTAAACCAACTAATTCAAGAATCTGCATAATCTGTTTTTGAGTTATTTCTTTCCCGGATAATTTTCCAAGTATTTCTAAATTTTTATATGCAGTTAAGTATCCATAAAAATCAGGCTTTTCAACGATAGCACCAATTCTCGACAGAATATTTTTTCTATCAGAATCAAGTGGTTTCCCAAAGAGATTAATTGTTCCGGATGTTTGTCGGACAAGCGATAATAACATCCTTATAGTTGTGCTTTTACCAGCACCATTAGGTCCCAGAAAACCAAACACATCACCTTTATAGACTGACAAATTGAGATTGTTAACTGCCCGTAATTTTTTAAAGTCTTTTGTAAGTGAATTTATTTCAATTATTTTTTCTGATGACAAGATTTTTCTAATCAAATAATTTTGTTATGTTAAAATACTAACAAAAAAAACTATTACGTGATTTTATTTTTTTGTTGTTGATTTTTCAGATAAGAAGTTCAAAATTTCCAATGCTGCTAAAATTTGAATATTGTCAAGAGTTACAACAAAAAATTTAATTTGGTTTTTTACAAAAAAATTTTCATTTTCGATTCGAGAATTTAGTGGTCAAAAAAAAATTTTTCTTTTGCTGATTTTTTATTTTTATTTTAAAATTATTTTCATAGCTTTCGATTAAATTTGATATGAGTGATGCTAAAAATATTAACCTTTCTTTTACAATTACTAAATCACTCATAACACTAAGCTCGCTTCTCAAAGAAATTATTAAAATTTTTATTTAACTGAACTGCCACAGGCAGTATTACCCTTAGGAGATTGGGATGCACATAAAAAGATTTTTTACCGAACAGGGAAAGGATCCTCTATCATCATTTGAATTTGTTAAGCGAACATCTGAAATCAAAAATCCGGATGGTTCAATTGTTTTTAAAATGGAAAATGTATCAGTGCCTGAGCAATGGTCACAGGTTGCAACTGATATAATCGCACAAAAATATTTTAGAAAAGCAGGTATCCCAAAGCTTCTTAAAAAAGTAAATGAAAAGGGAGTTCCAAAATGGCTCTTACCATCTGTAGCAGATACAGAAAGATTACTTGGACTTCCGGAGAACGACAGATTTACCTCTGAAACTGATTCAAGACAGGTTTTCCACAGACTTGCAGGAACCTGGACTTATTGGGCGTGGAAAGCTAAATATTTTGATTCAGAAGAAGATGCAAAAGCATTTTATGATGAAATAATGTTTATGTTCGCAAACCAGATGGCTGCACCAAACAGCCCGCAATGGTTTAACACCGGATTAAATTGGGCTTATGGAATAACCGGTCCGTCACAAGGACATTTTTATGTTGATTATGAAACCGGTGAATTGACTAAATCAAGTGATGCTTATACTCATCCGCAGCCACATGCCTGTTTTATACAATCAGTAAATGATGATCTGGTTAACGAAGGCGGAATAATGGATCTTTGGGTAAGAGAAGCAAGATTATTTAAATATGGTTCAGGAACAGGTTCTAATTATTCAGAACTTCGCGGATCCAAAGAACCATTAAGTGGTGGTGGTAGATCTTCCGGATTGATGTCATTTTTAAGAATCGGAGACAGATCCGCAGGGGCAATTAAATCAGGCGGAACAACAAGACGTGCCGCAAAGATGGTAACACTCGATCTTGATCATCCGGACATTGAAGAATATATTAATTGGAAAGTTATTGAAGAACAAAAAGTTGCTGCACTTGTTGCTGGATCAAAACTTTGCAATTTACATCTGAATAATATTATTAAAGCATGTTACGATGAACATCCTGAAAATGACCGCTTTAATAAAAAGTTAAATAAAAAACTCAGGGTTGCAATTCTTGAAGCACGGAAAGCTCAAATTCCAAACAATTATATCGAAAGAGTTATTCAACTTGCTAAATTAGGATTCAAATCAATCGAGTTTCCTATTTATGATACTGATTGGAATTCCGAAGCTTATGCAACTGTCTCTGGTCAGAACTCAAACAACTCAGTCAGAGTAACAAATGAATTTATGAACGCCGTTCTTAACGATGGCATTTGGAATCTTTACTGGCGCACAGAAAAAAGAAGAGCAAAAAGTGAAAAGAGAAATCCTAAACCCTGCAAAACCTTAAATGCAAAAGAGCTCTGGGAACAAATTGCTTATTCAGCATGGTCTAGTGCTGATCCAGGTATTCAATTTCACACTACAATTAATGAATGGCACACCTGCCCTGCCGGTGGTGAAATAAAAGCTTCAAATCCTTGCAGTGAATATATGTTTCTTGATGACACTGCCTGTAATCTTGCATCTTTAAATCTGGTTAAGTTTTATCAGTCAGAAAATCATCAATTTAATATTGAAGCATTCAGACATGGATCAAGAATCTGGACTATAGTTTTAGAAACAAGTGTTTTAATGGCTCAGTTTCCAAGTAAGGAAATAGCTCAGCTTAGTTACGATTACAGAACATTGGGATTAGGCTATGCAAATCTCGGAACATTATTAATGCTTCAGGGAATTCCTTACGACAGTCGTGAAGGTCTTGCAATTTGCGGTGCCTTAACATCAATTATGCATATGTCTTCTTATGCTACTTCTGCTGAGCTTGCTAAAGAAGCGGGACCTTTCCCAAAATATGAAGAAAATAAAAACAATATGCTTCGTGTATTAAGAAATCACAGACGCGCAGCATACAATGTTCCGGATGAAGAATATGAAGGATTAACAGTTTATCCTGTTGGTATAAATCCACAATATTGCCCATCGGATTTACTAAAAGCTGCACGTGAAGATTCAGACAGAGCAGTAGAACTTGGTGAACTTTATGGTTTCAGAAATGCGCAGGTTACTGCAATTGCACCAACAGGTACAATCGGATTAGTAATGGATTGTGACACAACCGGTGTCGAGCCGGATTATGCGTTGGTAAAATTCAAAAAACTTGCCGGCGGTGGTTATTTCAAAATAATTAATCAATCAATTCCGCCTGCGTTAGAAAAATTAGGATATAATAAAGATCAGATAAACGAAATTGTTAAATATGCAAAAGGCTCAGGATCCTTGGTTGGTTGTCCTTATATCAATCCGCAATCTCTGAAAGCCAAAGGATTCACTGAAGAGTTAATTAATAAGATAGAAAAGTTAATGCCCTCGGTATTTGACATTACATTTGCATTTAACAAATTCACTCTCGGTGCCGAATTCCTAACCAAAACCTTAGGTTTTACTGAAGAGGAAATTAACTCATTTGACTTTGACTTATTAAGCAAACTTGGTTTCTCAAAAACAGAAATTTCTTCAGCAAATGATTATGTTTGCGGAACTATGACAATTGAAGGGGCTCCTTTCTTACAACACGATCATTATGCTGTATTTGACTGTGCAAATAAATGCGGCAAAAAGGGAACCAGATTCATCAGATCTCTCGCTCATATAAAGATGATGGCTTCTGCCCAGCCATTTATTTCCGGCGCAATTTCTAAAACAATAAATCTTCCGAACGGCGCAAGTGTTGAAGATGTTAGTAATGCATATATGCAGAGCTGGAAACTCGGTGTTAAAGCCAATGCACTGTATCGTGATGGTTCAAAACTTTCACAGCCATTAAATACAATGACCGATGAAGATATTGAAGCAATAATGGAAGAGAAAGAAAAGAACGATATTGTAAAAGTTGCCGAGAAGATCATACACAGATATATTGCTAAAAGAAGAAGACTGCCAGATAGAAGATCCGGTTATACACAAAAAGCAAAGATCGGCGGTCAGTCAGTTTATATCAGAACCGGTGAATATGATAACGGACAACTTGGTGAAATCTTTATTGATATGCATCGCGAAGGTGCTTCTGTCAGAAGTTTATTGAACTGCTTCGCAATTTCCATCTCTCTTGGATTGCAGCATGGTGTGCCGCTTGAAGAATTTGCTGATGCTTTTGTATTTACACGTTTTGAACCAAGCGGAATCGTAACCGGTAATGATAAAATAAAAATGGCTACTTCAGTCATAGATTATATATTCAGAGAACTTGCTGTTACTTATCTTGGCAGAAATGATCTTTCTCATATCGACAGTGATGAAACATCATCAAAAGCTTCACGTGGAATTGTGAAAAAATTAGCTGAACCTGAATTTGAAAGTGAAGAATTGGTTAGCGAAAGACTCGTTGAATTGGATAAGAGTAATATAGACTCGGATTATTTAAATTCATATAAAAGGTCAGATATTGTTTCTCAAACAGTTACCAGAACTATAAACAATATGACTGCAAAAGTTAAACAAGCTATCGAGAACGGATATACAGGAGATATATGTCCTGAATGTCAGAGTATTACAATGGTAAGAAAC
>JAKIZM010000077.1 GCA_022708025.1 Bacteroidota bacterium
CAAAAGATGGAATTGTTACACTTAAGGTTTATGATATACTTGGTAGTGAAGTGGCAACATTGGTTAATGAACAAAAAACTGCTGGCAGATATGAAGTAAGCTTTGATGCAAGTAAACTTGCAAGCGGAGTTTACATCTATAGATTACAATCCGGCGAATACATTTCTTCCAGGAAGATGATGCTGCTCAAGTAAAATGTTACTTTCGCAAACCCAATTTCTTTGAGAAATTGGGTTTGTTTTATTAATAATTAAGCATCGGACTTAACCATTTTTCAACTTCAACTAAATTCATTCCTTTTCGTGTGTGATAATCAAGTACCTGATCTTTTTCTATCTTGCCTACATTAAAATATTTTGCCTGCGGATGTGCGAAATATAATCCGCATACACTCGCAGCCGGATACATAGCCATACTTTCAGTTAGTTTTATGCCGGCATTTTTATCTGCATCAAGCAATGAAAATACAATTGGCTTTTCTGTGTGATCAGGCTGCGAAGGATACCCTGGCGCGGGACGAATACCAGTATAACTTTCTTTAATCAACTCTTCATTTGAATAATTTTCATTTTCTGAATAACCCCAATATTCTTTTCTAACTAATTCGTGCAGGTGCTCTGCAAAAGCTTCTGCCAATCTATCGGCAAGAGCTTTAATCATTATTTTACTGTAATCATCAAGGTCCTTTTCAAATTTCTCAATCAGTTTTTCTATACCAATTCCTGCTGTAACTGCAAACATTCCGATGTAATCTTTAACTCCTGATTCTTTTGGTGCAATAAAATCTGCTAAAGCGATATTAGGCTGATCTGATGATTTTTGATTCTGCTGTCTTAAAGAATGTAAAGTCCTTCTTACTCCGTTTCTTGCTTCATCAGTATAGATTTCTATATCGTCAATACCAACAGAGTTTGCAGGGAACAAACCAATAACTCCATTTGCAGTTAATGATTTTTCAGCAATAACTTTATCTAATAATTTATTTGCGTCATCAAAAATCTTTTTTGCTTCCGTTCCGTTTTTATCATTTTCAAAAATATCGGGATATTTTCCTTTTAACTCCCACATCATAAAGAACGGTGTCCAGTCAATATATTTTCTTAAAATATTCAGATCAAAATTGTTAAGAACAGTTATTCCAATTTTATTGGGTTTTTTAATCACTGATTTTTCCCAGTCAATTTTTAACCTGTTTTCACGAGCTTTTTCAAGGCTGATCAAATTTTTTGCAGTTTTCCTTTTCAGATAATCTTCTCTGAGATCTAAATATTCTTTTTTTGTATCCTGAATAAATTTTTCTCTTTCTTCTTTGTTCTCATTTAACAGTCCCGAAACTACCGGAACGCTTCTGGAGGCATCAAGAACATGAACAACCGGTCCGCTGTAATTCGGGTCAATCTTTACCGCTGTATGAATTCTTGATGATGTTGCACCGCCAATAAGCAAAGGAATTTTCAATCCTCTTCTTTCCATTTCGCTTGCTACATGTATCATTTCATCCAGCGACGGAGTGATCAGACCACTTAAACCAATTATATCAACCTTTTTATCAATTGCTGTCTGAATAATTTTTTCTGAGTGAACCATAACACCAAGATCAATTATATTATAGTTATTACAGCCAAGCACAACGCCAACAATATTTTTTCCAATATCGTGAACATCGCCTTTAACAGTTGCAAGGAGAATTGAAGCCCCTCCTAAGCCTCCCCTTAAAGGAGCCTCACCCAAACCCTCTCCAAAGGAGAGGGCTTTTAAAGCAGATAAAATATCAGTTAATATTTTATTTGAATCTGAAAAAATCTGTTCATTAGTAAATCTTATAACTCTAAACCCTATACTTTCTAACCATTCAGTTCTTATCTGATCGGACTCTTGATTTTCAGGAAGCTGATGTATCGCACCATCTAATTCAATTACAAGCCTGTTGGGAATACAAACAAAATCAGCAATGTATTTTCCAATTATATGTTGTCTTCTGAACTTATAATTTTCTAATTGTCTGTTTTTTAAAAGCTTCCAGAGTTCTTCTTCTGCTTCAGTTGGATTTGCTCTGTTCTTTTTTACAAATTCTTTTAACAGCTCATAAACAGCTGGATCTGCTGTCATCCAATCAAATTTATCATCTCCCTTCTCCTTTGGAGAAGGGTCGGGGATGAGGCTCTTTTCTCCTTTTGAAGGGGCCGGGGGATGGGCTGTTTGGGCTTCAGTCATATACGGCTCCAGTATACCCACTGCTTTTTTCATCACCCTTGCACTTTTTACAACCTGTGGAAGAAACATTTTACCAGCACCGAATAAATCACCAACCACATTCATACCTGCCATTAACGGTCCTTCAATCACTTCAAGCGGCTGAGAATATTTTTTTCTTGCCTCTTCAACATCAACATCAATAAAATCAACTATACCTTTTACTAATGCGTGCTTCAGTCTTTCATCAACTTCAAGTGAGCGCCATTCATCTTCTTTTTCTTCTGCTTTATCTTTCTTTTTAATAGTATCTGCAAACTCAACTAATCTTTCGGTTGCATCCGGTCTGCGGTTAAAAATAACATCCTCTACTTTCTCTAGAAGATCTTTTGGAATTTCTTCATATACTTCAAGCTGTCCTGCATTAACGATTCCCATATCCATTCCGGCTTTTATTGCATGAAACAGAAAAGACGAATGCATTGCTTCACGAACAGCATCGTTGCCTCGGAAAGAAAATGACAGGTTGCTTACACCGCCGCTTACTTTTGCAAGCGGAAGATTTTGTTTTATCCATCGTGTTGCTTCAATAAAATCAATAGCGTAATTACTGTGCTCTTCAATGCCGGTTGCAATTGCAAGTATGTTCGGATCAAAAATTATATCCTGCGGCGGAAATCCAATTTCTTTTGTTAAGATATCATAAGCACGTTTGCATACCTCAATTCTTCTTTCGAAAGTGTCCGCCTGTCCGTTTTCATCAAATGCCATCACTATAACGGCGGCACCATAATTTAAAATCTTTCGCGCCTGTTCTTTAAATACTTCTTCACCTTCTTTAAGAGAAATTGAATTCACAATCCCCTTTCCTTGTAAACATTTTAATCCAGCTTCAATAACGCTCCATTTTGATGAATCGATCATAATCGGAAGTTTTGCAATATCGGGCTCTGATCCGATAAGATTTAAATACTTTGTCATTGCCTGTTCCGAATCAAGCATACCTTCATCCATATTTATATCAAGAGCCTGAGCACCGCCTTCAACCTGACTGCGTGCAACAGATAATGCTTCATCATATTTGTTTTCTTTAATTAATCGTTCGAACTTTTTTGAGCCGGTTATATTTGTTCTTTCACCTATGTTCATAAAATTGGAATCTGGACGAAGTATTACTGGTTCTAAGCCGCTTAATTTTAACAAAGGCTCTTTAATCTTAAGAGTTCTTGGTTTATAATTTTTTACTATTTCAGAAATCTTTTTAATATGCTTGGGAGTCGTTCCGCAGCAGCCTCCGACAATATTTACAAATCCGCTTTTCAAAAAATCTTCTAAAACCTCTGCCATTGATTGCGGAGTTTCATCATAGCCGCCCATTTCATTAGGCAAACCAGCGTTTGGATATACTGATAAAAACTTATCTGAAACATTTGATAAATCTTCAACAAAGGGGCGCATCTGTTTTGGACCAAGCGCACAGTTCAATCCGACACTAACAAGATGCTTTGAATGTGATACTGAAATGAAAAAAGCTTCAACGGTCTGCCCGGATAATGTTCTGCCGCTGTTATCAACAATGGTTCCTGAAATCATCACAGGAATATCGAGAGATCTTTCACTTAATAATTTTTCAATACTGAATATTGCTGCTTTGGCATTTAATGTATCAAAAATTGTTTCAATCAGAAGTATGTCTGCCCCGCCATCAATCAATCCCTTTGCAGCGTTATAATATGCATCTGCTATCTCATCAAAAGTAACAGCGCGATATCCCGAATCATTTACATTCGGAGAGAGTGAAAGCGTTTTGTTTGTAGGACCTAATGCACCGGCTACAAATCTCGGTTTTGATTTATCTTTGATATTAAATTCATCGGCAACTTCTTTTGCAATTTTCGCTGATTCAAAATTTAATTCATAAGCAAGATCCTGCATCTGATAATCTGCCTGAGAAATTGAATTTGCATTAAATGTGTTTGTTTCGACAATATCTGCTCCGGCTTCAAAATAAACACGGTGTATTCCCTTTATAATTTCAGGTTGTGTAATTGAAAGCAGGTCGTTGTTGCCTTTAAGATCGTGCTTATAATCTTTAAATCGTTCCCCTCTAAAATCTTTTTCAGTCAGGTTATGACTTTGAATCATTGTCCCCATCGCACCATCCAGAACAAGTATTCTTTCTCTCAATAATTTTTTAAATGATTCAACAGTAAGTTTCATAGTTTATCCTAAAATGTATTTAAGCTGATTATTTAATTTTTTATTTTTTATCCTGAATTAGTTCATCTGAAATAAACAGAATGACACTAACGCCTGTGTCTTGCCGAACTCGTTTCGGTATCAAATTGTTTCGGCATCTTCCGATTATTTTACATTTAAATAATTTACTTGAAAACTTCTCAATAAGATCCTGAAATGAATTCAGGATGACCCAACCGCTTTTGTAATGCCGCCTGCCTGAGACAAACAGGATGGCACTAACGCTCGTGTCATGCCGAACTTGTTTCGGCATCTTCCAATTATTTTACATTAAAATACTTTACTTAAAAGCTTTTCACTAAGACCCTGAAATAAATTCAGGGTGACACTAGCGCTCTTATCATGCTGTCCGCCGAGGCGGATCGCTTCAGCATCTTCCTGTTTATTGTATTTAAATATTTTACTTGAAAACTTCTCAATAAGATCCTGAAATGAATTCAGGATGACACTGACGCTCCCGTCATGCTGAACTCGTTTCAGCATCTACTAGTTTCAGCATCTACTTCCTTTGGCATCTGTTTATCTAACATTTTCAAATATCGTCAGCTAAATCCTTCCATTCTTTATTTATTGATTCAATAAGATTAATTTTCCATTGTCGATGCCAGTTCTTTAATTGTTTCTCTCTTCTGATTGCCTCATCAATATTATTAAACGTTTCATAATAAACGAGTTTTTTAATATTATATTTTTTAGTGAAACCATCAATCAAACTATTTTTATGCTCAAACACTCTCCGATTAAGATCATTTGTTACACCGATATACAGAGTCTTAGCATTATTTGTCATTATATAGACATAATAGTAATCCATATTGTTAGCCAATTCACTAATTCTTCCGCAAGTTCCTGAAATAATCCGCCTTTGGCGGACAGGATGACACTAATTCTCTAGTCATGCCGAACTTGTTTCGGCATCTAATTGTTTCAGCATCTACCAATTATTTTACTTAAAATAATTTACTTAGGAACTTCTCAATAAGATCCTGAAATAAATTCAGGATGACACAGCCGCCTGTCATGCTGAACTTGTTTCAGCATCTTCCTGTTTTTACATTTAAATAATTTACTTGAAAACTTCTCAAAAGATCCTGAAATGAATTCAGGATGACACTAAAGCCTGTCATGCTGAACTCGTTTCAGCATCTGCCAATTATTTTACTTAAAATAATTTACTTAGGAACTTCTCAATAAGATCCTGAAATAAATTCAGGATGACACTAACGCTTTTGTAATGCCGCCCGCTTGAGACAAACAGGATGACTCCAGCGCTCTTGTCATGCTGTCCGCCGAGGCGGATCGTTTCAGCATCTATTACCAAACAGGTTTAAAATAAAAAACCTCTTACAATGAAATGAAGAGGTTAAAATAAAATCTCCATCTCATCTTTCCTCCGTTAAAGCGGAGGCAGGACTTAGCACCTGACATCTGCATAATTAAAAGATCGGTTGCTACGGCATCTACGGGCCTGTTCCCTTCGCCGTTCTTGATAAGAAAATTATTTTTATAAGAACAATTAAATCTGGGGCAAATATATAAATTATATCCCCATTGTCAATAAGACTTAAGTCAAATTTGTACGCTTATTTTCTTTTTTTAAAACACGCACAATTATATTTAAATTGCTTCATCAAATTTTCAAAAGGATGCTTTATGATAATTGTTACAGGCGGAGCCGGATTTATCGGCAGCGCAATTGTCTGGAAATTAAATCAACTTGGTAAAACAAATATTATTATTGTTGATGAACTCGGTAAAGATGAAAAATGGAAAAATCTTGTAGGACTTAAGTATGAAGATTTTGTAAATAAACTTGAGTTCATCGAACAAATTCTTGATGATGTTGTTCCATATAATATTGAAGCAATAATCCATATGGGCGCTAACTCATCAACCACCGAAAAGGATGCAGAGCATCTTCTTGATAATAATTTTCACTATACAAAAGAACTTGCAAAATACTGTGTTGAAAAAAATATAAGGTTCATATATGCCTCTTCCGCAGCAACTTACGGTGATGGTGCTTTGGGTTTTAATGATGATGAAAACAAACTCGAAACTCTCCGTCCGTTAAATATGTATGGTTATTCAAAACATCTTTTTGATCTTTGGGCAAAGCGGAATCATATTTCAGACAGAATAACAGGAATAAAATATTTTAATGTTTACGGACCAAACGAATATCATAAGGGCGATATGAGATCGGTAGTGCATAAAGCTTTTGAACAGATCAGAGATACAGGAAAAGTCCGGTTATTCAAATCATTAAATCCAAAATATAAAGACGGCGAACAAATGCGCGATTTTGTTTATATAAAAGATGCGGTTGATATGACCTTGTATTTTCTGGATAAGCCAACCGTGAACGGAATATTCAACGTTGGCTCAGGAAAAGCGAGAACCTGGAATGATCTTGTAATAGCTCTGTTTAATGCAATGGACAAGCCTGTTAATATTGAATATATTGATCTGCCTCTGCATCTTTGGGAAAAATACCAATATTTTACAGAAGCCAATCTTAACAAAATCAAAACTACAGGATATAACCAAACAATGACATCTATTGAAAACGGTATTAATGATTACGTAAAAAATTATTTACTAAAAGAAATGTATTTGGGCTATTAGAACATAAAGAGTGAGATTAGATTTTATTCATAATCTCACTCATTAAACTTAAAGACTAAAATCCCGGATCATCATCTTCAAAATCATCATCCTCATCTTCATCAAAGTCAAAATCCTGTTCATAAATATCATCTTCATCTTCGGGCTCTTCGTCTAATAAATCATCGTCGTCTTCATCGCTGTTATAATAATCATCGTCGTCTTCGAAATCATCATCATCTTCTTCTTCGTCGTCATCATAATCGTCATCGGGATCTTTTGGTTTTTTCTTGGCGGCTTCAAAAGCATCAAAGCCAAAAATATTTTCATCTTCAATTGCAAACTGATTTTCGTTGTCGTCTGTTGTCTGCAAGTTTAATTCGTTCAGTTCCATTAAATTATTTTCTCCGATTAATCTTATTTATTTCAGTTGTTAATTTATAGTTGATCAATAAATCTGCAAATAAAAAATTTCATATCATCAAAATTTATTTTTTAAATAATTGTTGATAAGAACATATAATGTTTTGTTATATTTTACAATAACCAAAAAAATCAAAAAAAAATATTTTTATTATTATGAAACTTGCAACACTTTGTTATGTGACAGATAAAAAAAACAATTCAACTTTAATGATTTACAGAAATAAGAAAAAGAACGATTATCACGAAGGAAAATGGAACGGACTTGGAGGAAAATTTGAACCCGGTGAATCACCCGAAGAATGTGCAATAAGAGAGATCGAAGAAGAAAGCGGATTAAAAGTTAAAAACGTAACGATGAAAGGCTTTATAACTTTTCCTCTGTTTGATGGTAAAGATGACTGGTATGTTTTCTTATTTACTTCTGATGAGTTTGAAGGAGAGCTGATAGATTCTCCGGAAGGAAAACTTGAGTGGATACCAAATGAAAAACTAACTGAAATTAATCTTTGGGAAGGTGATAAAATATTTATTCCGTGGTTATTTGAAGAAAAGTTTTTCAGTGCAAAATTTAATTATGAGGATGGCAGGTTTGTAGATCATTCGGTGTCGTTCTATTAATAAAGTAATTTGTAGCTGATCAGGATTTGACTTAACAGCGGGAGAAAAATTACCTTACTCTTCAATTAGTTCCTTTCTTTTCATATTTTATAGCAAGATAACTTTTAATTTTAGGTTATTACAAAATATTGCGTAAAGAATTATGTTTGTGGCAACTCTTAGGCGACAGCACTAACATCAATCAATACAGACAAAAATGGCAGATTTTGAAAAAGCATATAAAGCAATAATGACATTTGAAGGAAACAATCACAGACAAGAAATGGAAGACACCAACATTCTTCTTTGCTCTGACTGTTTTCGTGATGAAGGGCTAAAAATTGATGCTTTCAAAATCGGAATTGACAACAAAGACAAATGCCCAAAGTGCAATTCAACCAACGGCCACAAATTGACAAAAGGATTAGCTAAGGACTTGTGTTATAGATTTTTTGTTAGAGGCACAATTCTTAAACAGAAATATGGTGGTGCACCTTTAATTCAATTTAATCAGCAACACTTCAATAAAACCGATATAGATGTTTCTCCTTGGCTTGTAGACGATGTGAAACTAATTGAACAAGCAGGTGAAATAGGAATGTTTTATTACGGTCCAAGATTTTGGATGCTTGGAGAAGTTGAGCCTTTAAAGTCACTTCAAAATGAGAGCAAACGAAACGAAATAATTGAAAAAATTCTGACCACATATCCCATTAGAGAACTTACAGACAAAGAATATTTTTATCGGATAAGAGTAAATCCTAAAATTTCGCACGACTTCAGTGAGTATGACTCTGCACCTGATGAGTTTTTAGGTAAAAACAGATTTGACGATATTGATTTTCCTGTTCTTTATGGCTCTCCTGACTTAGAACTTTGTCTCCACGAATGTCGGACAACAGTTGAAGACAATCTTTTTGTGGCTAAATTGGTGCCGACACATAAACTAAAAGTGCTTGACTTTTCCGCATTACTTGATGAGGAAAATGTAACGGAATTTGAAAGCATTGACATTGCTATTCATTTTCTGTTTTTGGCAGGCAAACATTCATACAACATTTGTCGACAAATTGCACTCAAAGCAAAGGAGAAGGGTTTTGACGGAATAATTTACCCCTCCTACTTTAGCTACATTAGGACAGGTGCGTTTCCGTTTGAAACCATTTATGGAATATCAATAAGGCGTATTCCTCAATTAAAGGATTACGCACAATCACAAAGTATTCCAAACTTGGCTCTGTTCGGACGACCAGTGAATGAAAAAAAAGTTACAGTTGAATGCATAAATAAGATTATAATAAATAGAGTTGGTTACGACATTACTTTTGGACCAGCATATCACAAAGCTTATGAAGAAGAATCAGATGAACAAGACATTAAATAGAAATAGAGCAGCCACCAACAAGGTATTGCCAAAAGCGGGGCTGAACGGCTTCGATTGGACATTTGTGCAAGGCTCAAGGAAAGAACATTCGTGCTAAGAAACCGCCACATCGCTAAACCGAGAACGTTGGTACAAGCTGACGAAACAATATAATTATACGATAAACTAAATGGATACAAGAATCTATATAAAAGATTGGTTAGAAATAAAACCGTACAAAAAACAAACGACAACTGATAGTTTTTACCTCAAAGTATGTAATGAAGTTAAAAGAGCTATTATAATAAATAAAAAGTCGTCCGCCTTACAAATGTACTTAGATAAAAAAGATATTAACTTGTTATCTTGCTTTTTAACATCATATTTTGAAGATATAATTTCAGAAACTAATATTTGGAACTCTTTTGTCAAAGCACATCTACGATTATATAATAAACAACTTCCTTTTTATGTTCTGGATGAGTATTATGAAAAAGAAATAAATCCGCAGGACATTAGTTTCTTAATCTGGTATTTTCTTAATACAGCGCAGGAAGAAAAATTCATATCGCCTTTTAATGATTTTATTTTTGAAACTTCAGAAAAAATAATGGGTGTATTTGATAAAGCATGGGGTAATGCTCCAGAGAATGAATATTTAAAATCGTTATATCAAATAGATGAAGATGAAGATGATTTTTATGTTGCACGTAATTTAATAGACACGGTACTATTTAAAACATACCTGTTTTATCCAGATACTTTTTTAAAACAGCAAAAGCAAGAGTTTGAAATAATTAGAACCAGCAAAGATGATGAAAATTTGGTGATGTTCTTAAATGATAATAGAGACCGCAATTTACATAAGGTTCATACTCGGCTGCTTAGCTTAACAGGTAAAGAATGGGTTTCTGAAATTTTAGGTAAAAATCATCTTCTGAATAAAGACTTTTTAACTATCTCAAAAAAAATACAGGGATTTTTCTTATACAAAGGACAGGACAATATCAATATATTTATTGAGCATATTGCATCTGGTAAAAAATTTAATTTAACTAAGAAATCTTTTGACCACTCACATACTTTAAAAGAATCAGATACAATTTTATTTATGGGTATTGTTCAATGGAAAAATGAATGGTGGTTTTCTGGTGTATTTTTCCAACAGCCGTTTAACCCTGATTTAATTCTTGACGAAAAAAATTCATTGGAAAGCAGAATGTCAGTTAATTTTTTAGACCATCCAAGACAAGCAACCGATGAGATGCTTAATAAACAATTATTAGCATTTAAAGATTTTAACAATGGTTCACAGATAGCATTTTTACCATCAAAAAAAATTGAGGAATTTGTTGAAGGGTACATTGAATTCTTTAATAATACTTTAAATCTATCTGAAAAAGAAATTAGAGAGGCAAACCAAAGAGCTAGAAATGAAGGTTTTTTTGATTCAAAAGATAAGTATAAAGACTTTTCAGAAGTATCAGATACAGGATTGGTCTTCTTTAATCCAAAAAGTGGAGTTGAAATAGCACTGGCCGTAAATTCAGCATTTCCAATGTCATCCAATCCATATTTTAAAGAAAAAGATTGTCAGGAACATGTAATGCGTTTATTAATGAATGAAAGCCTGTCAACAGAATTGGTTATGTATTGTATTGATAATTGTAAATCTAAGTTATCATTTTTTAAAAATGACATTGGCAAAAAATATTTGGACGATATCGATTTCTTATTAAGATTTTGGAAAAAAGATAATTATCATACAATACCATCTATATCTTACATTGGACAAAATAAAGAAACAACCGGCAGATAACGCACAATAATAAGATGAAATATTTAACTGACAATAATAAACCAATGAAAATATGAGCGAACAAAAACAAATTGTAGAAAAATATATGAAGGGTTTCAGGGCAACCGACCACAAAAAAATATTATCCTGCCTTACCAATGATGTCGTTTGGGAAATGCCTGGCTATTATCTTCACAAAGGCGTTGAGGCATTTGAAAGGGAAATCGAAAACCCGAACGCTGACGGACACCCCGACATTAAAGTAGTCACACTTGTAGAAGAAGGAAATATTGTGGTTGTTGAGGGTGCAGTTAAAGCTAAAATGAAAGATTGAGACAAACTTGATGCGGTTTTTTGTGATGTCTTTCATTTTATAAACGGGAAAATCAGCAAGCTGACATCCTATTTGATGTTTAACAAATAATCTTAATAAATGAACACTAAAAAAGAAAATAGAAATGCCTATGGGCTGATGAAATTCAGAAAAGGTGTTTTTCAACTGAGAAATAAAAAATCCGGAAAACTATATCTGCAAATGAGTGAGGATTTGGAACAGGCATTTAACTCAGACAAATTCAAATTAAGAACGGGACTTCACCCAAACAAAGAGCTGCAAAACGATTGGGCAAAATCGGGTTCTGATAATTTTGAATTTTCTATTTTAGATGAGCTGAAAGCCGAAGAATCCTCCTCCGGAATAAAAATTAAAAGCGAGCTCAAAGAATTTCTTGAGCTGCACCGTAATGAATTAATCAAAAAAGTATTTACACTGTATTGATAACAATAAAATAACGAACAGCTAACAAGGTATTGCCAAAAGCTGGGCTGAACGGCTTCGGTTGGACATTGGCGCAAGGTTCAATTTTCAGCCTTTGATTGAACTTTAGTGATAAAAATCCGCCAAAACGTTGGCTGTAATTTTATATTCAACGATATGACAAACGAAATAACAATCAGACAAGAAACAAGTGACGACTTTAAAGAAGTTTTTGAAGTTAATCATATTGCTTTCGGACAAGACAACGAAGCAAGGTTGGTTGATGCTTTAAGAAAAAATCCGACAGTTTTTATCCCAGAGCTTTCAATTATAGCGTCCAAGAAAAACAAAATCATTGGTCATATTTTATTTACCAAAATCAAGATAAAAGACGACAATGGTAAATTGAACGAAAGTTTAGCGCTTGCACCAATGGCTGTTAGACCCGAATTTCAAAAAAGCGGTATTGGCGAACAATTAATCAGAAGAGGATTTGAAGTGGCAAAAGAATTAGGATTTAAATCGGTTATCGTCTTAGGACACGAACATTATTATCCGAGATTTGGATTTGAGTCAGCCGACAAATGGAATATTAAAGCACCATTTGAAGTTCCATCTAATGTATTTATGGCAATTGAATTAGAAAAAAACGGACTCAAAAACATATCAGGAACGGTAATTTACCCGAAAGAATTTGAAACAGTATAACGACAAAAAACAACGACCCGCCAACAGCCTGTTTGCCGCAATGGAGGGCAAACGACTTTTATTGAGGGTTTACGGTAAATTGAAAGTTCGTTCTTTGTTTGAAGTTTATCGGTAAAAATCCGCCAATTTAGCAAGCAGATCAGATATTATACATCAATACCGAAGGAAAACACTAATAACAGGAAGTAAATTTTTTATTGTTTCGACTTTATATTTAAAAGAAAAACTTGTTTCCCAAATAAGAAACTTTTATCTTTGTTTTAAAAATAGCCCTTAATGAGTGAATATAAATTTAACGTTGAGTTTTTAAAAGAAGAAAAAGAGTTTTTAGATAACCTTGATGAAAAAGCCAGAGATAAAATAGTTTATAATATTTGGGAGGCAAGAAGTACAAACGATAAAGAGCTTTTTAAAAAACTTCAAGACAAAATTTGGGAATTTAGAACAAAGTTTAACAAAACATACTATAGACTCTTTGCATTTTGGGATAAAACAAAAAATACCGATACAGTAGTTATATCGACTCATGGGTTGATAAAAAAGACAGACAAAATTCCAAAGAGCGAAATTGAAAGAGCCGAAAAGCTAAGAGAAAAATATTTTAATGATAAAAACAAAAAGAAATGAAAACATATAGCTTAGACGAATTAACCGACAAATACATTGGCAAAAAGGGGACAAAGAAAAGGGATGCCTTTGAAAATGAATTAAGACTTGATTTAATCGGAGAAGCCATTAAACAAGCTCGAAAGGAAAGGCATCTGACCCAAGAAGAATTGGGAGAACTTGTAGGCGTAAAAAAAGCACAAATTTCAAAAATTGAAAATAGTACTACTGACGCACGCTTTACAACTATTTTGAAAGTATTTGAAGCCTTAGGTGCAAAGGTGCATTTTAATGTTGAATTAAACAATCGAAAAAATGCATACTAATAAAGTCGAACGCCCAACATCTTTAATAAGTAAAAAGTCAATAGGCAAACAAAATTAATAGTGCTCCGGCTCGACACAGTTAAGTAAAAAAAGAGTTCTTTGAAAAACTGATCTACTAAATCTTCTCTCTTAAACAAC
>JAKIZM010000078.1 GCA_022708025.1 Bacteroidota bacterium
TACTGCCTATTGAGGACTGCTTACTGTTTACTGCCTACTGTTTACTACGGAACATTCAACATTATTTCCACTAAATTATTTACAGAGATATCCTGCTGTTTATCCCGACTTACATTATTATAGGTTGCTCTGAAGCTCAAGTTCTTTGGTAAAAGCTCTTTTGTTATTTCTCCATTTGAATTTGTTAACCCGATATCTCTCCAGGCAAGCGAATAATATTTTGTATTTGCACCTTCAAGCGGTTGATTGTTTGCATTAGTTGCCTTTATTGTGCAAAGAACCGTATTAAAATCTACAACCGGATTTTCGCTTAAGTTCTGCTGTTTGTCATTTGATACATATTCATAAGTCATTCTAAAGCTGTAATTAACAGGAAGCAATTCTTTGTATGCAACACCGTTTACTGTTGTGCCAAAACTTCTCCACGCTCCTGCATAATATTGAACTGTGCCTTCATCTATCAGGTTTCCTGAACTGTTCTTTAACTGAACTGCTGCATTTACTGTTTGGAAAACTACTGTCTGATTATCTGAAAGATTTTGCTGCTTATCCTGATTGCCGCCTTCATAAGTCATTCTGAAGCTGTAATTAACAGGAAGCAGTTCTTTGTATGCAACACCGTTTACTGTTGTGCCGAAACTTCTCCAGGCTCCTGCATAATACTGAACTGTGCCTTCATCTATCAGGTTTCCCAAGCTGTTTTTTAGCTGAACTGCTGCATTTACTGTTGTAAACGTATAGGTGTTATTTTGTGCGGGAACATTATTTACTGTCTGGTTTGCATACTCATAAAACATTCTTATGCTTACTGTTGGTTTTGATGTTATTACCGTAAACGTTCCGTCTCCGTTGTTTACTGCATCTTTCCAACTGCCCTCGTAATACATTACATTATTTGCGGGTATTTGGTTACCCAAACTGTTTTTTAGGTTTACAAGTAAGTTTGGATTTGTCTGCGGTTCCGGCAGTCTGTCTAAAATATACTGTGCATTCCAGTAAAGAAATTTCCAGCCTTCTATTGTTACAAAGCGTGGGTCAGTGTTAAGTGAGTCTTTGTAAACAAAATCTACACTATCCTGAAAAGCTTTTACATCTACTCTGCAGGCAAGAGAGTCTCCGTTTTTTAAATTTGTTTTAGCTGTATTTAAAATATTTTTTAGTTCGTTTGAAAATGTTAAATCACCGAGCCAGTTGTAAGAATAAACACTATCTACATAGTTATATAAGTTGTTTAATAAATCCAGTGATGATCTTTCCGAGTCTGGAGGAACTGGTACAAATGCAAGAAGAAAGAATTCTTTTATTTGATAAGTCATTGAACTTGGATCTGAAACGTTAAGTCCAGTTAAAAAATTAACAAACATTGGTTCTAAATATCTTTTTGATAGGTTGCTCCTGCTTATAACCATATCAGGGCTTGGTAGGTACTCAACTCTAAATGTATCATTAACTTCGTTTTTTAATGCAAACATACTTCTTCCAGTTTGTCCTTCTTTGTCATAGAAACCTAAATCTCTGAAATAATCGTAACGTTCTTTACCATTAGTGCTTCTAAAAAATTCATCAAGAATTTCTACTTCAGCCCCAGGTATAAATCCAAGATAATGTGCTCTATTAATAACCCCGAAATAATCACTTTGGCTATACACTTCATTTCTTAAAATGTTTTTTATTTCATCTTTATAACTTTCATTTCGACTATAAAGAGATATTAAAAACAAAATATATGGGTCTTCATTACCACTATAGTATTCACTTTTTAGAAAATTATAATAATCATAGATATCAGTTTCAGCAAGATGACCGATTGCTCTCAATCTGTAATAGTTATTTTCATCATCGGCGATTACCCGCATTTTATCGATTGCAGTTGGTGAACCTAAATGTCCCAAGATATACGCATCCGTATAATATTTATCCCATTCTAAATTTATTGCCCATTCTGGAACTCCTATAGAATCTATTTCAGTGTTTAAGTTATTTATTAGAAACTGACTTTCGGTTTCTTTGTGAAAGTAATATAGACGAGTTACAGCACCTTCATATAAAAGTGGCGATTGATTCCAATCATCAAATAAAACTATGTTTTTTAAACTATCTACACTTAAATTTTCAACTAAATGATTGAATTGACTATTATAACCATAATCAAAAAGCCACAAACTTTGTGCGATCACATTTGGTAATAAGATTAGATAAACAAAAAATATTTTAATTAAGTATTTCATTTTTTCTCCTTTAATTATTGCTAATGTTTGCAGTCTGATCTATCACATCCGCGATAATAATCATCACCGACAATAGGCCAGGGAATACACCACCAACTTTGCTGCTTAGCCCAATTTTTTAAATTCGTTCTTATTTCATCATATTTTGGTCTAGCTAGTTCATCTGCTTCAAGCTCACTTTTGTCCCTTCCTTGATTATCTTGTCCTATCAAACTAACAAGATCATTCGCTATTGTTAAAGCTGCATCGAGTTGTATTTTAACTCGTTCTTCCATGGTTTCTGTACCTTGAACAGCAGCCAAAGCATCTTCCGGACATTTAGCTAAAATAGCAGAATATTTATATAATGCTAAAGCACGAAAACCTTTGCTACCATTGTTCATTTCTTTGTAAATTGACCCCACCGGAAAATATTTCGTACCACCATCTTTCATCTGCTTTACATGAATGTTTTCATGAGCAATGACCCCAGTTGAAAAATAAAATTTATATGGGGGATCCTGTCCTTGTTGCCTATAAGGTCCTATCCACCACCACTCTAGAGCAACCATAACTTTTGTGTAGTCAGCGCAATTATTAATGTACTTAGCAAGAGTATCTGCATTAGTTCCATCAAGAAGATCAACATAATCATTATTAATTGCCCAAGCAGGACAATGATCTCTAAAAATTGGGACTCTCAAGTTTTCAACACTATATCTCCAAATGGGATCAGTCAGATTATTTTTATCCTGACAAACAGTAACTCTAGTATCATCTAATAGACTGTAAACAAGATTATCAGGTGCAAAATCACCTATCTTTGGCATAATATACGTTTTACCAAACTCACCTAACTGTGGTTTAAAGTTGCAAGCATTACCAGTATTAGTCGTCTGTTGAATTCCCTGACTATCTGTCCATTGCCATAGATCGTTTTCACCTAAAACTGTTATAGTACCAACATCTTCGAATTTAGGCTGCTGATAATTATTACAAACAACAATCTCCTCATCACAATCATCGCCCACACTTGTAAACCCTTTCCAATAAGTTGTATAAGTTGGTTCATCCAAAGCACACTGTTTAACTATCGGTGCTTCTATTGGTGGTTCATTATTTTCTTTTTTCTCAGCCGCTGCCCTTTTCTCCGCCATCATCTTTTCAAAGCCTACTCGTAGAGTATCCACCGCTTTTATTTCTTCTCCACTTAAGTTTCCAATCGGTCTGCTAATTCCTCCACCACCCCCTTCATCAAGGTTTGTTCCTACTCTTATTAAAATATTTTTCACTTCACTATCAAGTGTATCTGAAGTTACAAATTTTATAGGCTGCAACGCATCTTCAAAATAAACGTTTATGCTGTCACCAACCATAAAGTTTCCGTTAACACATCCATCCAATACTGCAAGTTCAAATGTTTGATCTGGGGGAAAATCTTCCAGCGTTCCATCTTCGAGTCTGTGCTGTATAATTACATCCGCAGTATCATCTGCACCCAAAACTTCTGGAACTGTGTAAACGTATATCGGCGGTGGTTTAATAATTAGTAATGCTTCATTAGGCATTATTGCCTGATCGGTAGTAGTTATTCTTAATGTTATTGTGTCTAATTGTTTTGTTGAGTTACCGTCTGCAATAAATTCTACCCAGGCGTATCCCCACCAGTGATCTAAATTTGTGATTGTTTTTATTTTCTCATTGGTATATGGATCAATTAGATTTCCATATTCCTGCCCACTAATTATTTCAACATTTATTTTTGTTTCAAATGAAAGCCATGAACAAAGACCAGAGATATAAATATCAAGATAGGATTGTTCTCCTGTAGTAGTAACTTCAGGATATACACCCGTCTCAATAATCAAAGATTTGGGAATAAATTCTATTTCATTACTGAAAGTGACTTCATTAATACTAGCTTCAACTACTACAGTGAAAGGTAATGTAAAATTTGAATCTATCGGCATAATCACTATATCATCAAGTCCATCTTGATCCCAATTTGGCCTAAAGAAAAAACTCAAATCTTCTATTCTGACGAACGGATCAATAAGTGCTGTATTTCCTAAATCTGTTTCTGTTCTAATATTAAAAATTGTTGCAAACTCCTCACCTTGAGTAATTCTCAAGGATATTGGATCAGTGGGAAACCAACCGATTTGCTCGCATTCAGCCCAACGAGTTGGTAATACTTCCATCTTAACAAAACCGGAATCGCATATAAAGCTTTCCATTTTCAACAATGGTGTATCTATAGTTCCCATTGTACTGCCTAAAATTGAGCCCAAATTTAATACCTGATTATTGACCAATACTTTTCTTTCTATATTTGGATTAGAATCATAATACCATCCCCAACCAAGATGACTATCATAGTAGTATCGTTGATTAATAAAATTAAAAATATGATGCCCTCTTCCCGGCATTGATGTAGTTGCATATCCTCCAGTTGTCCACCCGGTATCGGTAGTGTCGCCATAACAGGAAATAATTTGGATTTTGCCTCTTCTATATTGATCAGGTGGCCAAGACAAAATGTATGTAAAAGTCGGCTCCATTACTGAAGTTGGACTATCAGGTAATATTAGCCTTTGCGGATTTATCTCCACTTTTTCTTTTATCTTTATCTGTGCGTTAGTAGGAGTTGCTATAAGAAAGACGGAGATTGCGAGAAACGAGAAACGAGAAACGAGAAACGAGAAACGAGAAACGAGAAACGAAAGCTATTGCTTTTTGTGTGCTTGTCAAGTGCTTTTTTAATTAAACTTTTTTGCATAAAGTTCTACTCCACTGTTTTAAGCTGACTAACATTTTATCAGGAATTTTACCCGCGGTGTCTGTGTGATTTTTATTCCCGCTTGTAACCTAAAATTTATTTTTACTTTTGTCAATAGCCAGATAAAATTTTTATTCAAGCTGCACCCCTGATAGAACGCAGATAACGCAGATTAAGCGGATTTGAACAGATTTTCTTTGCGAGCTTTGGGTTTGTAATTTCTTGGCGGGCTTTGCGTGAAATGTGTTTAGAGCAAAGGTTCACGCGAAGTCCGCAAAGGAAACACGCAGAGGTCGCAAAGATTAATACAAAGTTTTTATATCAACAGCATCATCTTTTTTACTTCGTATATCATTACGTATTTTTGAGATACATCTTAAACTTTAAACTTAAAATCTGGAGAAAAAATGTATAAAGTAGTTTTATTGCGTCACGGCGAAAGCACCTGGAATAAAGAAAACCGTTTTACCGGCTGGACAGATGTTGATCTTTCTGAAAAGGGATTAGAAGAAGCCAGAAAAGCCGGACAGGTTTTAAAATCCGAAGGATTCAAATTCGATATTGCTTATACATCGGTGTTAAAAAGAGCCATCAGAACTTTATGGATAACTCTTGATGAATTAGATCTTATGTGGATTCCGGTTTTTCGCAGCTGGAGATTAAACGAAAGACATTATGGTGCATTGCAAGGATTAAACAAAGCTGAAACAGCGCAAAAATTTGGTGAAGATCAAGTTAAGATCTGGAGAAGAAGTTATGATATTCCACCGCCTGCACTAGAAAAAAACGACGAGAGATTTCCGGGTAAAGACGCCCGTTATGCTGAATTAAAAGATAATGAACTACCATTAACCGAATGTTTAAAAGATACTGTTGCACGTTTCGTCCCTTATTGGGAAAATACAATTGCACCAATGGTAAAATCCGGTAAAAGAGTATTGATTACCGCACATGGAAACAGTTTAAGAGCATTAGTAAAATATCTTGATAATGTTTCTGAAAAAGATATAGTTGAACTGAACATTCCAACCGGCATTCCATTGGTTTATGAACTTGATGAAAATTTAAAACCTATAAAAAGTTACTATCTCGGCAATCAGGAAGAAATAGCAAAAGCTACTGCTGCAGTTGCAAATCAGGGAAAAGCTAAATAAAATCTATTGTTTAAGAAAAGAATTAGAAAAATTTTGTGTAATCAGATAAAGGCGACTGATTTCCTCTAATTAATTTAGCCTTGACATTAACACATAGATTATTAATTTTCTCAACCAAGTTTATAACCTTTGCTAACAGGAGTTTTAGTTTATGCTAAAAAGATCTTTTTTAATAATCTCATCATTACTTTTTATTGCTTCGACAATAAATGCACAAACAGTAATTGCAAAATATGCCGGTGAGTTTATGGCTCTCGGTGTTGGCGGCAGAGCTCTTGGTATGGGTGGAGCTTTTGTTGCAGTTGCAAATGATGTTACATCCGGATACTATAATCCTGCTGGACTTGCAAATCTTAATTATCCTCAGATTGCGTTGATGCATTCAGAGCAATTCGGAAATCTTGTTAACTATGATTACGGTGCAGTTGCTATACCATTCCAGGATGATATGAGTTTTGGAGTAAGTGCAATGAGATTGGGTGTTGATGGAATTCCTGATACAAGAAAAGCTCTTTACGATGCAAATGGTGATGGTATTATTGATATAAATGATGACAGATTAGATTATTCCAGAATTACAGAATTCAGTAACCAGGATTGGGCTTTCTATCTTACATTTGCTAAAAGACAGTCTGAAGATTTTTACTGGGGAGTTAATGCAAAAATTATCAGAAGAGATCTGGCAGAATTTGGTGCAACCGGAATTGGCTTTGATGTTGGCGCTTATTATATCCCGATTGAAAATCTTTTTCTCGGAGCAAATCTGCAGGATGCTACTACTACATTGGTTGCCTGGAGTACCGGCAGAAATGAACTTGTTTCTCCTACTCTAAAAGTCGGTGCAGCATATAAAGTTGTTGAATTCTTTGGTGGATATGTGATGCCTGCATTGGACTTTGATGTGAGATTTGAGAACCGAAAATTTGCATCTAACTTTAATTTGGGCCCTATAAGTTTTGATATGCATGCCGGATTAGAATATACTTTCAAAGATCTTATTTACATAAGAGGCGGATATAACGATATTAAACAGTTTACGGTTGGTGCCGGAGTTAAATTACCAAAGCTGAATATCGATTATTCATTTGCGAGATTTAATGAATCGGCAATAGAAAGACTGGATGATTCACATAGAATTTCAGTAATGCTTACTTTGGAGGAACCAAGATTTTTAAGAGACGGTCAATAAAGTTTTCACTTAACAAAACGAATCGAAAAAAAATCCTTATTCGTTATTGATGAATAAGGATTTTTTGTTTTAAAAATATTAATCGTTATTTCTTCTTTAGTAATTCTTTTATCTTACTTACATAAATACTTTTATCAACTAAACCAACATGCTGATCAACTATATTACCTTTTTTATCAATAACAAAAGAAGTCGGAATTGCCTGAATGCCGCCATAAGCAGTAACTGTTTTTTCATCTCCGTAAACAACCGGATAATTAATTCCATATGCTTTTACAAAGCCGGGAACATCTTTAATTGTCTTATCTCCATCTAATGATATACCGATAATAACAACGTCATTTTTAAATTCTTTTTGAATCGAGATTAAATCAGGAATTCCTCTTCTGCAAGGCGGACACCAGGTTGCCCAAAAATCAATAATCACGACTTTATTTTTATAATCAGAAAACTTAATCACTTTACCATCAATAGATTTCAAAGAGAAGTCTGGTGCTTTTCCATCGATAAGAATTGTTTTAATTAATGTATTATCAGCATTTGTTGATTTGCTATATTCAACAGAATTACTAAATGCAACAGAGTTAATAAGCAGCATAAAGCCAACTAACATTTTTATTATCATATTTTATCCTTTATCTAATTCTCAGAATTATTTGTTTGCCGTGGATTATAATTTGGAGGATATGGTCCTTCCACCGGTTCATTTCTGGTATTGTTAATAATAAAAAACAACAATAGTATAATTATTGTAACAATTGTCCAGATTAAATTTTTAGTTTTATGATCAATAAGCGGTTTCTTTTCAACAGTTTGCTTTCCGATCTTTCGTTCTCTATTAGAGTTATTTGCTTTTTTTGCCATATTTAATACTGTAAGATGTCAATTTGAGTTTTTGGTTGCACTAACTTAATTATTGATTTATAAAAAGTAAAAGATTTTTTCAGGCAGAAATTTATTCCCAAGATTTTTAACTACTGCTCTATTATCTGAAAAATATGACTGTGGAAAGACTTTAATTCTACAAACAAACCTTTTTCAGAAATCTCTTTCAAAGATCGTTTATAAATATTGTTATTGATCAGGTCTTTCAATACAATCTCTTCCTGTTTTACGGGAATATCAAATTTTAATCTGGCGCGTGAAGTAATGTTACCATAGTTTACAATAACAATTCTTAAATCATCGCCTGATCGCCACTCCCAGGCAAGTAAATTTTCATAAGTTAAATCGGATGGTGCTACAGGAGTTGTTTCAAGAAAGCTCCACTTTCCGTTTTTAAATATTTCTTCTTTTGTGATACTGAAAAGCTTCCTGTAAAATTCCTTGATCTTCTCATCTTGTTTCTCTTCGGGTTCTCTGCCAAGCTGAACAGGCAATTTAATCTTTTTACCATCGCACTGCCCATCAAAATAAAACGCAATACCGGGAACAGTACTGATTATAATTGCAGCAGCAAGTGATTTTTCTCTTCCGAATTTTACAATCGCACGTTCTTCATCATGATTTTCTAAAAATCTAACTGATTTATTCTGATAATCTTCCTCTGCCTGTAAATGATCACAAACCGATTGAACATTACCACCGGCAAGCCGGTCGGTTAATTTTTTATCATAAGTAAAATCAAATCCAAGTTTTTGAAGCTGCCATTCGAGATCCCAGTAAGTTTCTGCAATAAAAATAAAATCATCGCGTTTAGATTTTACTTCTGCAATAGCTTCTTCCCAGAACTCTTTTTCAGGTCTTTGATATCCATACTTTTTCAGAACGCCAACCCAGGTATTATAAAAAACATTATTAAGCGGCAGCATTGCCATATCACATCTTACACCATCACAAAGTTCTGCAAGATCCAAAAGAATATTTGTTAGAAACTTTCTTGCTTCCGGTTCATAAAAATTTATCTGCACTGTATCTTTCCATGGCGGAAATAATGGATCCCTTCCATGAGCAAGATACTGATTATCATTTGCAGGTGATTGATAAAAAGTATAAGGATCATTTTTAAAAATAAACTCATCTGCTGGGAGAAATATCTCTTTGTTCGTCCAAATTAAAGATGATTTGGCGCTGAAGTGATTAGATATAAAATCAAGTATCAATAAAATTCCGGCTTCATTTAACCGCCTCTTGAAATTAAGCAGATCTTCTTTAGTTCCTAGCAAACTATTAATTTCGTATTTATCAATTGAATACGGAGATCCGATTACATCTTCTTTTCGCCAATCCTTAAGAGCTTCGTTATATGATTTAATTAAGTCAGGTTCAAAACAAAATTCCGCAACAACTTTTTTGTTATTGTCCCATACACCCATTAACCATATTAAATCATAGCCATTTGATTTCCAAAAATTTATCTGCGAATCCGGAACGTCAGCTAAAGTTGCATCTTTGCCAAATCTCTTTATCCAGACTCTTGAATTTATTTCTAATAACCTTGGGTATTTTACTTTCATTCTGACAAAAGAATAAATTTAAATCTTTAACTCTAAGATAAAAATAAAATTATTGTTATGTACTTTTCACGTCAATGTTAATCTAAAGCAAAGGTAATTATTACTTACTTGTAAAGAATTTTTAACCTATTGGTAAATGTTATTCATTTTTTTAAATTATTTTTCTGTGAAGTACAATAAATTATAAATGAATTAAATATTTTTATAACTGAGAAATAATTAGATTAAGTAATATTTGATTTTTTGATTGTAAAATAAACTTTTTCATTATATAATAAATTAAACCCTTAACAGGGCAGTATTATTTTAAGAAGTTAATTCCATATAGCTTGGTATGATAATTGCCACTATAGGATACAATTTTGGTTATTTTTTTGCATAAGAATTTATACTTAAAGTTTAATAATTGAATTAATTGAGGAGACTGATGTCAAATACACCCATAAAACCAAAAGATAGTGTAACAAAAAATCTTCTTAATCCTGATATAGCTAATAATGAACTCGAATTGGAATTAGAAGAATACACCAAATCTGCTGTAAGAAAAATTAAATTTACAGTAATGATTAAACCTGCTATAATTTCTCTGATCGCTCTATTCATTTCATTTTATCTTGATCTTTCAGAAGTACCAATATTAGGAAATATAACTATTGATATTGCCAAAGCATTATTTCCTACCTGGCAGCCAGTAGCAGGAGATGTAGAACCTTTCAGATTCTGGTGGCTTCCTCTTGTTTCATATGCGCTTTTTGTTTTATTAGCATATTTTGCTTACAATAAACTTAAACTTGAAATTATAAGAACACCTGCCAGCGGAACAATTGACAGAATAATTAATTCTTATACAAGTATTATCGACAGTATTGCCACAGCATTACCTTTGATTGGTGCAGCTATTTTGTTGATAAGTATCAAACTCGGCGAAGAAGTGTTTTTAGGTTTATCTGTACCTTTCGAGATTAAAGCACTAATCGTATTGGCACTTGGTAAATTGTTTGAGCCGGTTCTTGATCAGCTTGGAGTTGAATTTCAAACAGTAGTTAATCACGTTTCTGATATCAAAGAAAAATATTTTTCAAGAATACAGGTTGAAAATTCCAAAAATCTGCTTAAGCAATTAAGCCAACCGAGCACAGGAATAGTTTCCGGAGCTGAGTTGTCATTAGCTGAAGTTGAAAAGATCAAAATTCTTGTTGAGCAGTCAGCGAAGCTCAGTGAAATAATGAAGATCAATTTCAATGCTATCAGTGCACTGTCTGATAAGATTAATCAAATAGAAGGCATCAGTTCTCAAAAAATAACAGAACTAAATACACTGGCAAACTCAATTAATCAGGCTTCTCATTCATTGAGTGATGAAAAAACTATTGCCGGTTTAAAACATTTAGAAGCTATCGTTGTAAAGAAATAAAGAAGAAAGAAAATGTTAAATAAAAACAGAGATAGTAAATTTGTTATATACCAGGTGTTGTACATATTTGTAATTACTGTACTTGCTTTAAAAGGCGCCGATCTTGATTTGCGAAGAGTTGCATTAGAAGAAGAAACTGTCAATAAATCCGTTAGAGATTCTCTTATTTCAGTATTAGATTCTCTTTATGCACTTGGAATTGACTTTTCTATAAAAATTGATCCTAATGTTGTTGTAGAAAATGAAAAAATGCGCGAACAACTGGCTACGCTAAACAAAAAACTTGAAGTGTTGAAAGATTATGTTCCGCCTCCACCACCTGATGAGAAAAAAGAAGAGAAAGTTGAAGAACAAACTCTCCTGCAGTCTCCAATATCTGTAAAACAAACATTCATACAATATACCTGGAATATTGCACGCAACACCGGAACAGTCCCCGCAAGCATTTATGATCCTAAAAATATGAATACACCGATAGTAACGGTTCCGGCGGGACAAGAAAAGAAATTTGATCTGACCAATCAAACTGAAGTGGTATTAAAATTCGGATCACAGGAAGAAAGAATAAAAGTTTTACCGAATAAACCACCCGAGGTGAAGATAGAAAGAGTTACCACCAAAATGAACTCTGCAAATATTTATGTAAACGAACTGCAAAGAATAACCGTATTTAAAGTTACAGTAATAGATCAGCGACCGGATCAACTTAAGGTTACTTATACGGGACCAATATCGGTTACCGGTCCGGTAAAAGATAATAATGGAAATCTGATTTACAATGTTTCGTTAAAAATAGCTAATACTGAAAATGCTTTTGATGCCTGGCTTGATAAAAATGGTGGTTTACGGGAAGCCGATGGCAGATATAAAGTTAATTTCTTCTTTAATGTTGTTGATGAAATATCAAAAGACAGAGTTCAGGTAGGAGATTCATTCTTCTTTACTGAATTTTCTAAATAATAATTTAATGGTAAGCAAATTAAAATGAACGCATACAAGGTACTTTTTATAATCTTAATTTCTGTATTTATCACAGGATTAAATTCTGTTTTTGCCCAGGAAGAGGAAGAGCAAATCAGATATTACCAAATGGAGCCTCTTGATGACAGCTTGTTTATAAAAATTCAGGAAGCCCTGTTTATTGATCCTCCTGATCCTAAAGCAGAAATAATAGTTGATGTTAGAGATGCTAATAATCAAACTATTTCAATAAAGGGTGCTTTATATCCATTACTTGCTATTTCACCTGAATTAAGAGCAAGAGTTATTACTTATCCTTTCAAATTAAATCTTGAAGAAGATATTAATTATGGAAGTGTCTTTACAAGAGTAATCCAGAAAATCAGGATTAGTAAAGTTGCACAACCTCCAACAAAGCTCCAGATCTCGCCAACAATGGGATATGTAAATCCGTTCTTTCAATTACAGGGCGGTGAAAGACTGGGATTATCTTTAAAACAGGATGTCGGCTTATCACTCGGTATTGGAACACCCTATTCAGGTGCACTTGAAACTAATATGATGGAAGTCAATTTTCATATACTCGGTGTAAAAGCAGGTATTTTTAGTCATATTGATGCAATGATAGAAGCAGTTAAAAGCCAAAATCATAATAATCTGATAGTCAGTGAAGGATTCCAGATTACATATGTAATTCCATTTGGTAACTTTTTCGAATTTGGATATTTCAAGGCAACTGCTAGAATTGGTCAGGATAGAAGAAGAAGGTATCTTGAAACATCTGAAGAAACAACAGTACTTAATCCTGATTCAACTGTAAAATATCAGGCAAGAATTATAGATAATCAGCAGTCATTTCTTAATTGGGAATTCAGATATCCAGTATCCATTCTTGCTTCAACCCGTGGTAAATTTTATGTCGCGCAATATCTGGATGAATGGCACTTTGGTTTTTCACTTAGAGAAGCATCGCTTGCCGGCAGCACATTCGATTTAAGTTTTGATGGAATGCCTGGGAGTAAATATCGTGAGCCTCAATATAATATCAATATTCTCGTTCAAAAGATAATGGAAGGATGGGGATTCAGCGCTTTCTCTATAGGACCTTCGGCAAGTCTTTCAAGATTAGATTCAGGAAGTTTTGGTTTTACAAAAATATTTGTGAATCTGAGATTTAAGATCGGAACCTCGTTCTAATAGATCTTTTATCAGGTTTTTCTAAAGCCCCTTTAATCAGGGGCTTTTTATTTTTACACTTTCCATACTTTTTAATTCTTCATAACTTTACAAAAAGAAATTATCACAAAAATGAAAAAACAGTCTTTTATACTTTGGATCAGTTCCATCGTA
>JAKIZM010000019.1 GCA_022708025.1 Bacteroidota bacterium
AAAGTAAATAATTATGAAAAATTGCATTTGCTTAGAACATCCTTAAAAACAGAATTAAAGATTAAACAAAAGAAAGCAGCCTGATAAAATGGAGTCTCTATTTTCAACTAAGTTTGACTTTTTGCCTAAGGTGATAAAATGAAAGCAATAAATAAAATAGTTTTAATTGTATTTCAGATAATTTTCTCGATAACAATTTATGCACAGGAATCTGTTCAAATAAATAATAAGCTTTATTCAGATTCAGATTGTCCTGTTGGAGTTCCATCAAATCCAAATCCACCTGATGGAACAACAAATATAAGATGGAACGCAACTACTTTAAACTGGACAAATGGTACCGGTACAACAAAAAATGAGATATGGTTTGGAACACAAGGAAATCTGGTTAAAATTTATGACGGACCGGCAATAACATCTTGTGAAATATCAGTACTTCAAGATTCTACACAATACTATTGGTTTGTAATTTGTAAAAATGATAGTTGTGGAACTCAAGGCCCATTCTGGACATTTACTACAGAAAAACGATACACTACAGTTTGGGATTGGGAAGATGAATTTGATAATTTAAATAACTGGACTATTGTGGGACCTCAAGGTTTGATAAATTGGTATGCGTTCCCATCCTCAGTTGCTGGTAGTAATGCACCTGAATTAAGAATGAGTTGGACTCCTTCATTTAATGGGAAATCTTTAATAAGGTCAGTACCAATTTCCCTCCCATACAATTGGCCGGTCGCATATTCGTTTTTTTTCTATTTGGATTACTTTACTGATCCAAGCGGCACTGTAACAGTTAGTGTTACTTATGATGGTGGTTTAACTGAACAAATCTTGTATCAATTAATCAATCCTACTGCAAATGTTGGCCCGTATTTTATCAGTGATCTTTTTGTAACTCCTGCATCAGGTTCATACAATGCGCAACTTCAAATCTGGTTCGAAGGTTATTCGTTTAATATCGATTACATATATTGGGATAGAATTCAATTAAATGCCTGGACAAGGGATCCACCTTATCCTCCGGAAAACCTTACTGCTCAGATAATTTTTAATTTTGCTCCGCAAGTAAAACTTAACTGGCAAAATATATTATTGGATGAATTAGGATTTAAAATCTATAGAAAGTTTGGTTCTCAAAACGATCCCGGTTATTATATTTTGATTGGGACTGTTGGTCAAAATCAAACTCAATATATTGATACAACTGTTCTTCAGGGAACAATATATTCATATCAAGTCTATGCGTACGATGAATATATGCAAACCGGAAGCAATAAAGTAACAATTAATGTCCCTATTCCGGTAGAGTTAATTTCATTTACTGCGGAAGTTGAAGAAAGTACTGTTAAACTTTTCTGGCAGACTGCTACTGAGACGAATAATTCAGGATTTGAGGTTCAAAGATCGCAAGATTATAAAGATAAAAAATTATCCGAATGGATTTCTTCAGAACAAGATTGGGAAGTAATTGGATTTATTGCAGGGAAAGGAACAACAACAGAGGTTCAAAACTATTCATTCACAGATAATCTTTCTCATAATCTTAATCAAGTAATTCATTATCGCTTAAAACAGATAGATTACGATGGTTCATTTAAATTTTCGTCTGAAATCGAAATAGAGATACAAGCACCGGATATATTTTCACTTGAACAGAATTATCCTAATCCCTTTAATCCGACGACGAAAATAAAATATAGTATACCGACAGTCACTCTTCGACAAGCTCAGAGTGACAACTGGGTTACATTGAAATTGTACGATGTATTGGGGAATGAAATTACCACACTCGTTAACGAAAGAAAGCCGGCAGGAAATTATAAAGTTGAATTTTCAGGAAGTGATCTGCCGAGCGGTGTTTATTTTTATCAGCTTAAAGCCGGTTCGTTTATTCAAACAAAGAAGATGATTTTACTTAGATAGTATCAAAAAAGTAAACGATAAAATATTATTTAGCGGATTGTCAGTATAAGAGCTGACAATCCGGATGTTTTATCAAAAACAATTTTATTTATTTTTCTTTTGCCCTTTAAATACTTTGAAAAAGGTATATGTAACCAGAATAATTATTATTGTCCAGGCAGTGATCAAAAAGATATAGCCGGCAGTTGTTAAACCCATTATTTTACCTCCTTATGATTATTATCCCATGCTTTTTTTACCAGCCATAAAAATATTAAAGCGATAGTAACCATTAATAATCTTGATCCCCAGATATATGGAACATTTTCAGGTTTAACATTTTTAAGCAGCAATGTTGGTAAAGCACTTTCAATAAACCACCAGATCATTAATATCATTAAAATTACAGGCGTTATGTATTTCATAATGTAATAAAAGAAAAATGGAATTTTTATATCGCCTCCGTAATTCATTTCTTTCCAGGCTTTATCTGCACCAAACACCCACATAAAAAGTATTGTTTCAATTAATGCAAAAACAACAAGTCCGAAAGTGCCAGCCCAGTAATCCATTTCATCTAAAAAACCGAATTTCAGAAAGAACACGACAAACTGAACAGCTATTAGAACTCCTATTGCTAAAAATGCCACTGCTTTTTTTCTGTTCATACCAAGTTCATCTTCTAGGAAAGCAACAACCGGCTGACCCATTGCGACTGAAGATGTTATACCCGCAAAGAATAAAAGCAGAAACCACATAAATCCAAAAATACTGCCTTGCGGAAATGCTTCACTTCCAAAAATTGTTGGCATCGAAACGAAACCAAGATTAAATGCTCCGCCTTTTGCAATTTCTTTTGTTGCTTCTAATCCAAAAAATGCTACTGCAACCGGAATTGCTATTGAGCCTCCAAGAATCACTTCTGCAAATTCATTAGTAGAAGATGTTGTTAATCCCGATAAAACTATATCATCATCTTTCTTTAAGTAACTAGCATAAGCTTGTATTGTGCCCATTCCGACTGAAAGAGTAAAGAAAATCTGTCCGGCAGCAGCTAACCAAATATTTGGATTTCCAAGCGCAGAAAAATCCGGATTCCAGATAAAAGCAAATCCATTTGCAACTGAATTTTCAGGATGAGCAGGATCAGGAGCGCCTAATGTTATAATTCTGATGGCAAGAATTATTGCAAATATAAAAAGCAGCGGCATAGCAATCTTAGCAAGCTTTTCAATTCCTTTTGATATGCCTCTGTACAAAACCCAGAAATTAATAAAAAAAGTAAGAAGCATTAAAAGATATGCTGTCCAAATTGAACTAAATGTTTCAGAAGTTGTTATACCCTGATAGCTTGATAAGAATCCCGTCATTGTTTCTTTTGTTTCATTGGAATACATTCCAAGAATTGAAAACAAGCTGAAGCCAAGGGTCCAGGACTCAATGTAGGTATAGTAAATAAGAATTGTTATTGAGATGAAAAGTCCAAGTGCACCAAAGTATTTTGCGAGTTTATTTTTCCATAAAACATCAAACATACCGGGAGCACTGCCATGCTTGTATGAGCCGCCGTATCTGCCTATTCCCCATTCAATCCACATTAACGGAATACCGAGTAAAATAAAAAATGTAAAATAAGGGATCATAAAAGCACCGCCGCCATTTTGAGCCGCCTGAACAGGAAACCTTAAAAAATTTCCTAAGCCAACAGCATTTCCAGCAACTGCAAGTATCAATCCTAGTTTTGTTCCCCATTGTTCGCGCTCTGTATCTTGGGCCATCACACCTCCTGATATCAAGGATTTTAAAATTTTAATGCTGAATATTATGACTTTGAATATTAATTACAACTAAAACAAAGGATTGTTTTTTAGTGAGTTAAATCATTGATAAGCTTAGATAATGTAAAGGAATTTTCAATTTTAAGATGAATTATTAAATTTGCACAGAGGAAATATTGAAAGGAAATAAAATGGCAAAAAATTTCGTATCCAATAAAGATGAAACTGTAAGGATGTTTAAAAGTGATTTTATGGAAGCTCTTTCAAAAGTACATCCTTCTGTTCCGGTGATAATTTATTTACCTGTTATACTTTATATGTTTTACCTGTCGATTTTTGAATATAGTATTTCGGCAGTTAATATTATTGGTTTATTTGTATTTGGAGTTTTTATCTGGACACTAACAGAATACCTATTGCATAGATTTGTATTCCATCTGAAACTTAAAGGTGATTTGGGTGAAAGGATTCATTTTATTTTTCACGGTGTTCATCACGATTACCCGAGTGATTCAAAAAGATTAGTAATGCCACCGTCTGTAAGCATTCCTCTTGCTATTCTTTTTTATTTCTTATTTTATTATTTGATCGGAAACATTTTTGTATTCCCGTTTTTTGCCGGATTTTTAACAGGATATCTCTTTTATGATATAACCCATTATGCAGTGCATCATTTTAATATGCATAGCAAGTTTTGGTTAGCTATTAAGCATCATCATATTAAACATCATTTTCAGGATCCTGCAAAAGGCTATGGTGTAAGTTCTCCTGTATGGGATATGATATTTGGAACAGCATTTAATAAAAAAGAAGAACCAAAGTCTTAAAGTCTGATTAACAAAACCTGGAGTAAAGGAAATCAATAATAATTTAATAGTAAAATTAATACAGGCGATCTTTACTCTTTTAATCGTTTTCGGTTGTAGTTCGGTTAAACCGGGTGAAATATTTATTCATTCTAATCAGACGGGTTTTTTACCACAGGATGTTAAAACCGCTTTGATACTGTCTGATATTGATCTCTCTAAAAAAAGCTTTTCTATTTTAGATGCATCATCCGGGAAAACTGTATTAGAAGATGTAATTGATTCTTCGCCACATTCTTATGGAAATTTTAATTTTTGTTATGAAATAGATTTTTCAAAACTGAAAGAAACTGGCAACTATAAAATAAAAATCGGGGATAATGAATCGTTTGATTTCAGAATAGATGAAAAAATATTTAATCCTGTCAGAGATTCATTAAGCTTGTTTTTTAAGGTTCAAAGATGCGGTCCAACTAATCCAATCTTACACAAGCCTTGTCATTTATCTGATGCTGCATATTTAATTGGTTATAAAGATTCATTAAACAGAGATCTTACCGGCGGATGGCATGATGCCGGCGATTATGTTAAGTTCCTTAAAACAACTGCTTATACAACCTATCTGTTATTGTTTAGTTATGAATTTGATAATGAAAAATTTGATTTTGATCTTGATGGAAATAATGTTCCGGATATTCTTGAAGAAGCAAGAGTCGGATTGGATTGGTTAATGCGGGCTAACATAGATAATCAAAAGTTTGTAATTCAGGTTCAAAATGAAACTGATCATTCAATCGGATGGAGGATACCTGAAGATGATTCATTACAGTTTAACAGACCAGGATATGTAAGTATAAGTAAGAACTCAATTGGATATTATTCTGCTGTAATGGCTTTAGCCTCACGAATATGGAAGGAAAGATTTTTAGATAACGAATTTTCATCTAAGTGTTTAGAGCTTGCGATTAATTTTTATAACTTAAAAGATAATGCTCCTGATTTTGATTCTATATATTCTAATCATTATCCGGATAATGATTTTAATGGCAAATTAGCTTTGGCAGCAATTGAGTTATTTATTACAACTGGCAAAAAAAATTATTTAGATGATGCTGTAAAATATGGAAATCTTGCAGGTGCAGATTATTGGTGGAGTGTCGGACAGATTAATTCTTTAGCTCATTATAAAATAGCAAAATTCAATCCTGAGTTTGCAAATTATATTTATCAGAATTTAAATGCTGCTAAGACAAATGCTGATAAAAATCTTTTTCATTTAGGGTTGGATTTTTCCTGGGGTACTACTAATTGTTTATTAGGTGTTAGTCTCCAGTCAATTCTTTATAAAAAATTAACTGGTTCCAATCTATTTGATTCTTTAAATATTTTTCAGCGTGATTTTGTACTCGGCAGAAATGTCTGGGGAGTTTCATTTATTTATAATATTGGTAAAAAATTTTCCAAACATCTTCATTCACAGATTGCATTTTTTAATAATGGATATTTACCGGGCGGATTAGCTGCCGGACCTGCTCCTTATTCAATATTAAAAACCAAAGAAATTTTAAGAGATAATTTTGATTATGATCGTTTTAATTCAGATGAAATAAAATATTATGATGATTATAAAGATTTTGTAACTAATGAACCAACGATAGCTGGCAATGCTACTGCGTTATTTGTTTTCGGATACCTCAGTTCACCAGAATAACTAATTAATCTTATTTTCCTGTAAATTCCTTGAAAACTAAGGTTGTAGCATTATAATACACAATAAACTTTTTGTCTCTGTTTAATTCAAAAATTAATAACGTTTTGATTGTTTTGAGGCGATAATTAAAAGCTTTTGCGGTATAATTATTGGTAAAAATAACGAAAAAAACATAATTCATGAAAAAAAGCGTGCAACTATTTCGTTCTGGGATTCCTATTGTCGATAACGCATGGGGAGGGTTTTATCATGGAGGAACGTATTTGCTTGTCGGAGAACGTAAGACCGGCAAGACTCTTTTAAGTTTACAATATGCTATTGAGGCAGCAAAAAATAATGAAGTCTGTCTGTTCTTCACAAGTTCACGTCCTAAAGATTTAATAATTCATGCAGCTTCTATTGATGTTGATCTCGAAAACTATATCAATCAAAACCTTATCATTGTAGTCAGAGTTGCACATCCAACCGATTCAGAAGAATTTAAAACCAGAGATGAATTACTAAATGATTATCTAAACGATCTGTTGTCTGTTATAAATCAGTATAAACCTGAAAAGATTATTTTTGATGAGATAACACCGTATGTGGAATTTGAAAATCTTAACAATTTACAGGAAGCATTTGGGTCTTTAATTGAATCAATTGAAGAATCAGGTATTACCAGTTTATTGATTTTACGTGAACCTGCAGCTCAAAGTTCAAAGATGATTTTTAATGTTCTTAATTCATTTGCTACAGGTATCATTCATCTTCATAAAGCAAAAGAATCTGACGAAGAGCAGCCGGGAATAATTGAAATTAAACCAAATATCGGACACACTGAAGGTTATTTTAAAGCAAATTATTTTATTGAGCCTTATAAAGGAATCACAACAGATTTTAAAGCACCCAAAAAATCTACAAAAGAAAATAATTTGTTGGATATTACTGAACTTCAACCGTCAAAAACTTCACTGAATGCTATTCAGGATTTGTCAATCCCTAATATCTATTCAGTTAATGATTTCAAATTAATTGTAAATAATCAGATTGCTCTTTATAAAACCACTGGTCAGCCTTTTACAATAGTTTCATTAAGATTAAATCAATATAGCAGTGCAGAAACAAAAATCAATTTTGACCAATTATATAATGCTGTAAAAACCACAGCGGACAAAAAAAACAAGATATGTGTAATAGGGGAAAAAATATTCATTCTCTTAACGAAATCTGAAAACGGTATTATTGAAGAGTTTATTAATAAAGTTCATGGTGCGTTAAAAGTAGAAACGAGCGTAAATGTATCTTATCTTGTTCTTAAGGTTAATCAGTTTATGAATAGTGTGGAGGATATTTTTAACGAGTTTGATCTTGAAGCAGCAAGAACTCAATTAAATCAGAGATAAAAGTGATAATCTGCGATGAAATCATTTTACTCTCGACAGTTATTTTTGTTAATTTTTTTAATTAACCCCTTTATTTTTCCTCAATCTCAAAACCCTGAGAAATTTAAATCTGAAGCTTTGCAATTAATGGATTATGGTCGTTATGGCGAAGCTATTGACCAGTTAAATAAATATGTTTCGGCAGTGCCAACATCTGCTGAAGGATTTAACCTGAGAGGTGTATGCTATGAAAAACGTGGGAATTATGAATATGCTGTCTATGATTTCAGAACTGCTAAAAAACTAAAACCAGATGATAAAGAGATAAATTCCAATCTTAACAGAACGATATCCAGTTGGTATAAAATCCTTTATAATAAAATTGAAGGACATAAAAGAGAAATAGCTATAGATCCGAACTCGGCAAAAAATTATCTTGAAATAGGGAAGTGCTTTAAACATTTAGGCAATTGGAGTGAAGCAGAAATATGGTATGATCAGTATCTGGAAAAAGAAACAGCATCTGCTGATGAGATAATCAGGTATAGTGAAATTCTAGCTAAGAATAACCAATTAGTTAAAGGCGAAAAGGTTTTAAAAGTTTATACAGAAAAATATCCGGATGATCATAGATTACTTTCTAGATATGGATATTTTTTATTATGGTTAGGGAAAAATAAAATTGCCGTTGATGTTTTTACTAAATCACTTGAAATAAGACCTTTCTTTAAAGAAGCAATGGATGGACTCGATTTGGCTAAAGGCAAGGGTTACATCTATTCAATAAATGATACAACTATCCGTTATAATTATGGTATTACACCTGAACCAAAAGAGTATATAATAGATAAATATTACAGATTATTGAAAAAAGATTATGAAGATGCTGAAACGAGATATAAACTGATTGAAGAATTAATTAAAGCAAATAGGTTTGAAGAAGCTAAGGATCAGTTAAAGTTTTTAACTGCAAATACAGATTATCTGCAAAAGAGTGTTGAACTATCTCAAAGAATTTCATTACTAAGCAACTCGTATTATTCAGATAAAGTTAATTATTATGAAGATATCTTGAGTAAGAATCCTGATAATAAAATAGCTTTGTTAGAGCTTGCTAAATATTATTCATATAAGAAAGAATATGATAGTGCAGTTAAATTATATAAAAGATATTTAAATCTTAATCCTTCTGATAAGGAAGTGAGATTTCATTTAGCTCAGGTCTTAATGTGGCAGAATAATCTTTGTGAAGCGCTTGAAATAATTGAATCTCTTGTCCAGCAGGAGAAAAACAAAGTTGAATACTTATTATTTGCAGCAAAGTTAAATTACTGGCTTGATTCTGATCCAGCTAAAATAAAATCCATTTATGAAAAAGCGCTTAAAATTGATCCAGCAAATTATGAAGCAATGATTGGGCTTGCAAATGTGTATTTAGCAGCTTCAGATTTTAAGAACTTTGAAGAGGTTGTTAATAATATTTCCAGGATTGACAGTTTATCAGGTGAGTATAAAAAAATATTACAGGAATATTCTGTTATTCAAAAGAATATTGAAGAAAAAGAATTAAACGCAAAGCTTGATAAAGCAAGGTTTTTAGCTGCTGATAAAAATTACATTTCAGCAATCAAAACATATAATGATTATTTATCTTCTGTTGATTCAAATGACAATGTTAAGATGGAACTTGCTGGCATTTATATTCTTAATAACCAAAAAGACAAAGCAATTTCAATTTATAAAGGTCTGTTAGCAAATAAATCTGATTATGAAGTCAGGAAAAAACTTGCCAAGTTATATTTATGGTCAAGTGATTCAAGTTTAGCTTTGAATGAGTTTATTGATCTGCATTCCCAAAAACCTGATGATGTGGAAACCAAAATATTGTTAGGTGATGCTTATTTACAAAATCATCAGATAGAATCAGCAAGAACTATTTATTCAGACCTGCTTAAGGAATCTCCAAACTCACATATTATTAAAACCAGGTTAGCGTGGATTGATGGCACTGAAAAATTTTCATTTGCTCAATTTCCAACATATATACAATTAATTCCAAGAGCATCTTACTTTAATGATAATACGAACTTCAGTTATTCAAACATTGGTCTTGGTTTTGATTTAGGAGTTACTGGTTTTTTAAGTCTTGGGTTCTCAGGATCAGCAGGTACACTTGCTTCTAAAGAACTGAGTGTAAGATTTAATCAGTTTAAAGGTACTGCTTATTTTAAAGTTAACCGTTTTATTTCAGGTTCAGCTTCAATTGGACAGAATAGATTTATTGATGAAAAGAATTCTAATTTATATGAGCTTACTTTATCTGCTGGTAAAAAAGATGTTTTTAATTTCACTACATTTGCAAATTATTCAGACGCAGTATTTATACTCTATTCACCATTTCTTGTCAATAACCGAATCAGTGTAAATCATCTCGGTATAATGGGCTCCTATAAATTCAAAAATAAATTGATGGTTTCTGGTAAGTTTCAATATTTTGATCTTTCTGATAAAAATTCTGGAAACCAGTTGCAACTAAGATTAGGGAAAGAGTTTGAAAATGATCTTAGCGCTGGTTATGAATATTTTTATTATGACTTTAAGCATACAATTCCATTATACTGGAGTCCTGAAAATTTTGAATCTCACTCTCTCTGGGCTGATTGGAATTTGTATAAAGATGAAGAAGTAAGATTTACTATTGGAGGTAAAGGGGGATTAATTCCTGAAAACAATTACCTGTTATCTGAATTCTATGCTGAGTTCGATTATTTGATTATTAAATCACTAATGTTTCAAACCAGATTTACAACAGGTAGTTCGTTCAGATCAGGAACCGGTTATCGATCAAATTCTATTTCCGGAAGTATAATCTGGAGTCTTTAATTTCCTTAAAATATTTACGATTTAGCAATTTTTGTCGCTGTTTGATAATGATACAATTCAAATCAAAATCCAAAATTGGTAATCAGTAAATAGAAATTCATTGTAAAAAATTCCCTAAAAAAAATGCCTTTAATGGCATTATTATTGAAAATTTATGGCAAACTATCTTTCGGATAAATGAAATTTAATCAACTCGTTACGCGTGCTATAATAACTATTTCAAACCGAGAGGAAGAAAAAAAAGGAGAAAACCTAGAGCAAAAGTATTTACGAAGGATCCTTGTAAGCGGAATAATGTCTTTATTGCTTATTCTGATTATCATTTATTCTTTGCCTTATACAATATTATCGTATAGTTCTCTGTTTGAGTACTCAACGATTGTTGCTATGGTAATCTTTCTCTTCATCCTTTTGGTAAGATATTTTGCAATCCTTATATCGGCATACTTGTATATAAACGAATATACATTCTCGTCCGTTAATGGATATGCACCGTTCGTTTCAATTATAGTTCCGGTTTATAACGAAGGTAAGGTTATCCGTAATTCGATTTCATCATTATTGAAACTGGATTATTTTCATTATGAAATTATCATTGTTAACGATGGCTCTACTGATGATACGAAACAAATAGCTGAATCAATGGTTGGATATCAGGATGGTCTTTATGGAAAAGTATTGGTTTCATTAATAAATCAGCCTAATCTTGGTAAAGCAAGGGCATTGAATGCTGGTATATTTTATTCTAAATCAGATTTTGTTCTTTGTATGGATGGTGATTCACAATTATCTCCGGAATCCATAAAAGTTGCTGTACGACATTTTAAAGATCCTAAAATAGGCGCAGTTGCCGGAAATGTAAAAGTGCAAAATAGAAAAAGATTTTTTACTGATCTGCAGGCACTGGAATATATTGAAGGATTAAATATGGCCAGAAGTGCTCAAAGTTACTTCAGACTTGTTAATATAATACCGGGGCCAATTGGAATTTTTAGAAGATCTGCTATTGAACAGGCAGGATTTTATTCAAGTGATACTTATGCAGAAGATGCTGACCTGACATTGAAACTGCTATCAAAGGGCTGGAAAATTTATTATGAGCCAAAATCAATATCATATACTGAAGCGCCGGTTACTTTGCAGCAGTTATTAAAACAAAGATACAGATGGACAAGAGGAATATTACAATCTATAAGAAAACACAAAAAAATAATGCTTAGCCCTGCTACACATTTTGCTCAGGCATTTATTCTCTGGGTTATGTCTTTTGAGGCATTGATATGGCCTACAATGAATATTGCTGCTAACGCTTTTTTTATTTTTGCAGCTTTGTTTTTTGGATTTTCTCATTTGATTTTCTTTTGGTGGGCAGGATTAGCAATATTGGATCTTGTAACTGCACTTTATTGTGTTGCGGTTGAAAAAGAAGAATTCAGACTTATTTGGTACGCCATTATTTATAGAATGTTTTTTATTTTAATCATTGATATTTGTAAAACCATGTCAACAATAGAAGAATTTTTAGGAATTAGAATGACATGGGGTAAATTAGAAAGAACAACGTCCGGCAAATCTGGAAAGATTGCTGTTAATACTGTAGGAAATTAAATGGAACTTATACCGATATTGTCCACTATAATTCTTGTTGCCACTATATGCACTTTTATTCTGGCTGTGGGGGCTTATATCCTTTATAAGATTAGAGAAGGCAAACAGCAATATGCATATCAGACAAAACCTTCTACTATAAAAGCTGAATTGGTTGTTCCAAACGAGACAGCAATTGGAAAAGTTTCTGTTCAGCCTGAACAAAAAAGAACACTATCAGTGGAACCGGGAATTACAAGAGAAGAATACACCAAACAACAGCAACCATCTCAATCAAAATTAACTCCTGAGCCAAAAGAATACAAAGCTGAGGAACCTAAAGTTGAAAAACAAAAAGTCAAATTGCGTACAACTACTCGGCTAAGTGATGAAAATAAATTCCTGAAATATACTTCTGAAGGGTATATCCCGACTCAGGAAGATAGAAGTTCAGGGGAACTAAAGTGGCGGTAAATAAAATCTTTGGGGTAAAGGTTAATCAATTCTTTATTATTTTATCAGGAATAGTAATACTCATTTCAGCTTTTCTGATTTATTATTTTATTTTACGCAGTATATATGGCCGCTTTGATGTTGACGATGTTATTCCCAATCAAACTGTGATAGAAGATTTCTTGTTCGGGAAATCACCTGAAGTTGCAATACTTTATTCCAAATACACAGAAAACACTTTACCGGTTGGAAGTACCTGGCTAAATGATAATTTATCAACCTGGAAAAAATTTCTTGATAATCTGAATATTAAGTATGATGTAATTTCAGATCAGACTATTGAAAACAGTCAACATTTCAAATACAAATTAATTGTTCTGCCGGGCACAAAATCAATAAGCAATGAAGAAGCGTTACAATTAAAAAAATATCTGGAAGATGGTGGAAGCATTTTTGCAACAGGCGGAATAGGTTCTTACTCTGATGATGGAAAATGGAGAGGTTGGGAATATCTTAATCAGGTTTTTGGAATTCAATTTTCGTACGAACTTAAACCCAATGAGTTTTCAAAAATTCACACCGTTTGTGGTAGCTTGCCAATCACAGCTAATATTCCCACAGGATTTCCATTAAAAGTTGCTACATGGGATAGACCAATGGCTGTTGAAGTATTAGATCCAAGAACAACACAAGTAAGTTTTTGGTATAATTATCGTCTTGATGATGGTTTAGTTCGGGAAGAAATTAAAAAGTCTGCCGGTATTGCTTTTGGCAATTATGGTAAAGGAAGATTTATGTGGATGGGTTTTGAACTAAACTCTATAATTGGTGTTCAGGAAGACTACATATATTTTGAAAGACTATTTAATAACTCAATCAAATGGCTTTTATATTCACCGATTGCTTATGTAAGAGACTGGCCCACAGGATATGAAGCAGCTGCGGTAATTATTCCTGTTCTTTCAGATAGTATCGCAAACATTAATAATTTGCTCCCGGTTTTAAGAGATGAAGGATTGCCTGCAACTTTTTTTGTTGATCCGCTGACTGCAGAAATGAATAAAAGTGTAATTAAAAATATTTCCAATTATGGTGAAGTAGGTGCGTTGGTTGATATTGGTTTTATGAATTCAATTAATGATAAAAAGAATAAACTGAATAATTACAATTTACAACTTGAAAAAATTTCAAAAGCCAAAAGTGTTCTTGAAAATATTGTATCCAAAAGTGTAACTGGTTTGCTTCCGTTGTACGGATTGTTTGATAATAGCACCTTAAATGCCGTTGTAAATGCTGATTACAAATATGTATTAACTGATTCACTTACAGACCGCTCCGTTCCGAAAACGATTATTCGCGGTGATAAACGAATTGTCACAATGACTAAAACAGCAAGAGATGATTATGAAGTTATAAGGGATTTTGGATTAACACTTCCTGGTTTTCAGTTCTATACTTATCAGGAAGATCTGGACCGCACTCTATTCGAAGGCGGGATGTACATCTTTAAAGTTCATACTGATTATCAATGTAAAAGTGAAAATATTGGTGTTCTAAGAGATATAATTAAAGAGTTGAAGCGGAAAAGATTCTGGATAACAACTGCTTCTGAAATCCAAAAATGGTATGAAAAAAGAGATTATATTGAAATAAGATCTGATAGAAGAGGGAAAACAAGAGTCGCAGTTAAAGTCTCAAATCCCGGCGTGGATAATATTAATAATCTTGTTATCGATATCGATTTAAATGATTTTGCAAATAATGTTACGATTGGGTCTGAGTTAATCGGAACAAAACCGGCAAGTGTAAAACACAGCAACGGTTCACAAATGGTATATCTTTTTATAGATGATCTTAAACCAGGTGAATCAAGACAGTATTATTTGGATTATGATCAGGTAAACTAATAGCAGAAAAAAATTGAATATTCAAAAAAAAATATCGTTTTTCATTATTTTAATTTTATTTGCTTCGGTTGAATTAAACGCACAAACCCGCATTGCTGTTTTATATTCGGAGTTCTCTCAAAAGTCATTTTATTCTGATACTAATAATTATTTAGATGAATTTACTGCATGGGAGATTTTCTTAATGCAGAATAAAATTAAATACAAAGTAATTTATGATGAGGATTTGGATTCTGATCTGGCTGATGATTTTGATATTTTAATATTACCGAGATACAATATTCAATCAACTGAGAAATACTCAGTAATAAAGAATTTTTTACTTTCAGGTAAATCTGTTCTATCTGTAAACTCTTTTAACTCAACTTTATCAAGTATTAATACTAATGAGTTAAAAGATTTGTTTGGTATAACATTAAAAAATGAAATATTTAATAACAACCTTAGTTTTACTCAAACAATATTTGCAAGCCCGATAAATTCGTTCAAAAGCCCGGCAAGTTTTTTAGTCTCAGCAAAAGGCAAGAATCAGTATGTTGATTTAAAAAGATTTAATTATTCTGCAGCCGGATTTGTATTGGGAACTGATGTAAATTCTGAAGTAAGTTCAATTGTATATGGATATAATAATTCCGGCAGATTTGTTTTTATCGGTTATGGATTAACAGATCTTATTGGCGGATCTGAAGAATATAAAAACTTTGAATTGTTTCTGCTTGATGCTTTGAAATGGTTGAATACTGAAGTTGATGCATTCCCATATTTAACTATAAATAAAAAGGAACAGTTCAAACTGCTTCTTGTACAATATAATAACGCTCTTAGCAAAGATTTTATTGATGTGCTAATACAAAATGATTTTAATCCGCATATTCTTATAAACGAAACATCTCAACTGGAAAAAATTCCTTTAGAAAAAATTTCAGAAGATCAGATTATTTTGGATTTAAGAGCATTTAATCAGGGGAATAAAAATCAAAACATCATTGAGTATTTAAGAAGTTTTGAGATGCTTGGTGAATTAAAAATAAAATCAGTGTTTATTACCTCTAATTTTGCTACTTCACTGATTAATCAGATAAAAGAATACGGAGTAAATAATTTTATATTCTCTGATAAGGAGATTACCGGCACACAGTTAAATAATGATAAAAGTTTATTCATATTTTTTAATCCTGCAGAGCAATCTTTAAAAAATAATTCAATAGAAATAATTTATTTTCTTCCAAAAATTGATTGCAATAAAGATATCGAAAATGACTTCCTGATAGATCTTAAAAATAAAGTAAATGACAGGACAGTATTTACAGATATATCCTCGCTAAGAGATAAACTGATGCTGGAAAGAAAAATAAAAATAAGAGTTCAAAAAAATCAGAATGTAGAAATTAATGTCATAAATGATAACCTGGTAGAGATTAAGGACCTCATTTTGTTCGTGAAGATTGATGATTTTAATATTGTGACTGATAGTCGAAAATCCATTTTAAGTTATACCACTGATCAAAGAAACGGGATGAAAAAAATATTTATAAATAAGATCTTCCCAAGATCAGAAGAAAAAGTTATCTTCAATTCAGGCAGATAATGAACAAAAATATCCGGAATATTTTTTTGAATTTTAGTAAGTCCTGTTTTTCTTTTATCAAAATAGTTTTCGTGCTGCCTTTTTTTTATGTTTCTTGCGCTGAATGGAGCAGTGAACCTGATAATAATTTCAATGATGGTAAAAAGATTCAGATTACTTATCCGAAAAGCGGAGATACCATTTCTGAAGGTTTGATAAATATTTACTATAATGTAAATCAGCCTTACTCAACAAAGTTTCTTGAATTATATATAAATGGAAATTTTGTAAAAAATATTCCTCCTAATTCTGACGGTACACTTCCGGCTATAAACTACTTTTTTGATTCTGCTTGGATAAATAAAGTTTTTAATCTGTATTTGATATATTATGATAACGAAGGAAAGTCCTATAAAAGCAATATTATTTCTGATATAATTATCATTAAAGATAATCATATTCCGTTTAAGCCGTACAATGTAAGGCTTATTAATTTTAATAATGATTCGTGCAACATTAGCTGGAAGGACTCTTCAAAATATATTGAGCAGTACGAGTTGTGGAGAAAGACGGATTTTGATGGTGAGTATCTCTTACACCAGACATTATCAGGTACATTTTTTAATACAAATGATAATGGACTAGATACAAATAAAACTTATTATTATAAAATACGAGGAATAAAATCATCCGGCGTATCTGAATTTAGCTCTGAAGTAAATACTTCCGGAATATTTAGTTCAGGTGATTTATTGCCAGCAACTAATCTTACTTTACAAATTCTTGAAGATCTTTCGATTCAGGTTAACTGGACTGACAATAGTGATAATGAAAATTATTTTTCAGTTGAAAGAAGTACTGATAATAATTTATTCAGTTCGGTTGCTTATTTACCTCCAAACACAACTCAATATATTGATCCTAAAAACGGACTGATATTAGGGCAAACCTATTTTTACAGAATAAAAAATTACAGCAGCACTGATTCAGCCGTAAGTACAGTGGCAAGTATTGTATTAAATTCTGTAATACTTAATCCGCCGACAAATTTATCCGCAAATTATGATAATACAGTACCTGTTGTCGAACTTAGATGGACAAATAATGATAATAAAATTCTATTTTTTGATATAGAAAGAAAAACAGAAAATGGTAACTTTGCTTTAATAAAAAGAGTGAATGCCGGAAATAATTTGTATCTTGATTTCAGTATTGTTCCTCAACAAAAATATACTTATAGGATAAGAGGATTTGATTTGATCAGATATTCCGATTATTCAAATGAAGTAATAGTATCAACTTATTGATTTTAGGATTAAATGTGTTAACCTTAAATAAAGAATGGTTAGATTTTTTTAGTAAGACTGCTGATAAACTTGGCAGTCCTTTGATTATTCTGGATGACTCACAAGAAATTGTTTTTACCAATCAAAAAGCTATCTCGGATTTTCTGATTGATGATCATAATGTTACTCTGGATCAGGTTTTTGAATCTGAAACAGTAATTGAGTTGAATGATTTAATCGGAATATCTGTAAATACCTCAGCTAAATTAATAGAAAGGAACATTTCTCTTAAATTAAAAACCGGTGCGATTGAAGATTTTGAGTTAGTACTGGAAACAATATCATCTGAATTTGGCGTTAATACAATTCTTTTTTTCATGAAGAAAGATGGAATTGGCAATGATCAGACAAGTGTTATAAAAACTTCTGTTTCGATTGAAAAAATATTGGCATTGTACCCCGAAATTAAAGTCCTGTATGATGCGGTTAGTTCAAATTCACCGCTTACTATTCTTTCGTTAAAAAATGTTCAAAAAATAGTTGATACTTTTCCTGAACCAGTGTGGATTAAGACTCCGGATGATAAACTGATCTGTGTAAATGATTCATTTGCTAATAATCTGGATATAGAAAAAAGTTTTGCAACAGGTAAAAAACATGAGATGTTTTTACCGCTTCATAAACAATTATCCTTACAACTTGTAAATCAATTTGTAAATCAAAACAAAAAACCATTAATTTTAGAAGGATTTGTAAAAAAAAATGCAAATTTTAAGGTTTATCAGGACCTGTTACAGATACCGATAATTGATCGGAATAATAGAGTAAATTATATACTTGGTCTGATAGTTGATAATAAGAAAGATTATAGCGGGACAGGCAAATTAACGGATTTTTTTAGAGAAGTATTAGAAAATTTCAGAAATCCATTAGCAATAGTTGATTTTGATGAAAATTTTAAGTTATGTAATCAAAAATTTCTTGAGATTGTTAATCAAAATTCTAATGAAATATTAGATAAAAAATTCAGTGATTTATTTTCTGATGATTTAGTTGAAAAATTTGTTTCATTTACTGAAAGTGAATTTACAGACCTAACAACCGAAACTAGTTTATTTAATGATAGTAAGAATGTTGAAAACAAATATAAAGTGTATTTTTGTAAACAAGTTTCTAAATTCAACGCTGAAGAAGTAATAGTAATTACACTTGAATTGATAAATGGTGAAAAGATTTATGAAGATGAAATAGAATTCATTTTAACTAAAAGAGGAAAAATGTTTGACGTTTTAATTGAAAAGAATCCAGATCCGGTTTTTATATATGATAAAGAGAATTTAAAGTTTCTTGAAGTTAATGAAGCTGCCGTAAATTTATACGGTTACACACGTGATGAATTCCTTCAGATGGATTTAACTGATTTGTACTCGCCCGAAGATATTCAGACTCTTCTCGATTCCTCCGGTGATGAAACTTCAACAGCAAGTTTCGGTAAACCTTTCAGACATAGAAAAAAAGACGGAACCATCATTTTAGTTAAAATCAGCAAAACTTCATTTATGTTTAACGATAGAGAAGCTCATTTTAATATTGTAAATGATATCACCGATAGCGTTGAGAAGGATAAGCAGAATCAGATGCTTCGTGCAATTTTTGCACAATCAGATTTAATGGTACTAACCACAGATGCGGCTGGTTTTATAACTTATATTAATCAGAATTCTATAAAAACACTTGGTTATACTTCGGATGAATTATTACGCTCGTCGTTTGCGAGCCTTGTAATAGATGACGAAAGAGCATTGATCAATACTTCGATATTTCAATATCATTTAAAAGATGCTATTGAGCTTGAAACGACAATCAAATCAGCAGAAGGCAAAGTTATTGATTGTCATCTGTTTGCTTATCCGATTATGGATTTTGAAGGGGAGATAGATTCATTTACTTTGATATTAAAACCAAAAGTAACTTCATCTGAGCCTAAAGAAATTATTAAGGAAGTTGTAAAAGAAGTTGTAGTAGAAAAATCTGAAGCAGAAGATAAAAAAACAGTTTTACTTGATTCAAATTTTCTATCGGGAATGTTTCATGAAATACTAACCCCGATAAATGTAATAATTGGTTTTTCTCAGGAGTTGATTAGCAGTACTGAAAATCCTACTGAAGAACAAAAAGAAGCAGCAGAAATCATTAATCAAAATCGCATTAAGATGATGGATACAATGAATTCTGTTGTTGAGTATTCAGATATTCTTCAGAACAAAACTCCTCTGAAAATTGAAGATATCAGTATTACTGAGATTATTGAAAAACTAGATGAAAACATTCAGAGTATTTCTGGTATTAATGATATTCAGTTTTTATACGGAAAAATCTCTTCTTCTCTAAAGTTTAAAAGTGATCTGCATAAGTTTGAAAGCTTTGTTCTTACAGTCATAAAGGTTGTTTCAAGATTAAGCAAAGACAAAAAAGTATATTTTTCAGCATTCCCGCTTGACAATGATACATTTTTAATCGGCTTAAGTGATCAATATGGTAATCCGTCTGAGTATGTTGCAAATGTACTTGAGCAGGTTTATGAAAATTACCGTGATCCCAAAGATTTTGGTTTACCAAAACTAACTACATATTTATCAAGAGTGCTTCTCGATTATCTTGGCGGAAGGTTTTATCGTTCATCAGCTCAGACTTTGCGGCCTGAAACAGGCTTTATTTTCAGTTTAACACTATCACCAAAAAACAGATTTGAAATTATCAGAACTCAGCCTGATATTAAGGCTGAAAAAAGTGTTGCTGCAGAGGAAGAAAAAACTTCTAAAGAAGTTGATTTAACAGCTGAACCTGAAATACCGGAAACAGATGAGGATATTTTTAAACCTGTACAACCAGTATCACAGGAGATAATGAGTAAGCTGTCTGAAAGTATTCCAGAAGAAGATGTAACAGATGAAGAAGCAGAAACCCGTTTTGAGCAGGATGAATCTTTTGAAAGAAAGACAGAAACTACAGATGAAAGTGATAAATTACCCGAACAAGAAAGTATAATACCTGAACAGGAAGTAAAAGAAGAGGTTCCTGAGATTGTTCCTGTAAAATCATTGGATCTGTCTAAACTGAATTGTTTATACATAGAAGATCAGGTTGATTCCCAGCTTTTATTTAAAGTTCAGTTAAAAGAATTACGCGATGTAAAATTTGCAGTTAGTTTTGAAGAAGCTCAATTGCTTTTATTCAATCATCAGTTTGATTTTATTGTTATGGATATAAATTTACAAGGCGAATATAACGGACTCGATGCGCTTAAAATTATCAAGTCTATGCCGGCATTAAGTTCAATACCTGTTATTGCTGTTACCGCTTATGTTCTTCCTGGTGATAAAGAAAAATTTATAGCTGCCGGATTTGATGATTTTATCTCTAAACCTATTTTCAGAGAGAAAATGATAGCATCTCTTGAAAAGATATTTCTTTCCCAATAAATAGACATTTAATAATTTTTTAAGTTCCTCTTAGTTTTTTCAATTAAGAGGATTTTTTTTATCTGAACTTGACATTTATTCCATATCGATTTAGATTACCATACAAAAGTATGGTATTTTTGTTATAGGGATAAATTATGAGAAAAGAATTAACAGAGACCCAAAAAAACATTCTGGATTTTTTAATCGATCAGATAAAGGGCAAAGGAATTCCACCAACTCTTGCTGATATTGCAAATTATTTTGGATACGCAAACAGAGCAACTGTTCAGCAGCACTTACAGGCAATTGAGAAAAAGGGATATATAAAGAAAACTCCAAAACTTTCGCGTGGAATAGAGCTAACTCTTGAAGATAAATTTTTTGTTCCTAAGCCTATACTTGGAGAAGTTGCGGCTGGTAATCCGTTAACCATATATCCAGATGCGATTGATACAGTTAAACTTCCTACAATAGCTAAAATGCCGCAGGATTCATTTCTGCTTCGTGTAAAGGGCGATAGCTTAAAAGATGCTTATATTTTCAGCGGCGATATTGTAATCGTTAATCCAAATCTGGAACCGAAAAACGGACAGATAGTTGTTGCAATACTTGATGATGCTGCAGTTGTGAAAAGATTTTATAAGAAAAAAAATGAGATAGAACTGGTTTCTGAAAATCCCGAATACAAGCCAATTGTTATTGACAAAAAATATGCATCATTTAATGTTGTTGGAATAGTTATCGGTATTTACAGAAGTATGGACAAACGGGCAGGATAATGAAACCGAAATTTAACATTGGCACAGCAGGTTGGTCGTATAAAGATTGGGTACCGAATTTTTATCCTAAAAATCAATCTGCAGGATTTGACTGGCTGCAATTCTATGCACATTATTTTAATTGCGTTGAAGTTAATTCAACTTATTATACTTACATAAGCCCAAAAGTAGTTGATGGATGGATAAGAAAAGTTGAAGATTCAAATGATTTTGTTTTTCATATTAAGCTTCATCAGGATTTTACACATAAAAGGAAGTTTGATGAACAAAATATAAAAGCAGTTCGTTATAATCTGGAACAACTAAAAAAATCTGAAAGACTTGGAGGATTATTAATTCAGTTCCCTTATTCTTATTCCTTCGATGGTAGCTCTGTTCAGCATATACAAAAGCTTAGGAATATTTTTTCGGATATAAGCTGTTTTGTTGAGGTTCGGCATCAAAGTTGGAATAATAATCGTGCGTTGGATTTTTTTAAAGAGAATGATCTAACTTTTTGCACCATTGATCAGCCGCAAATAGGAAAGGCGATCGAGTTTAATCCGGTAGTTACTAACGACAAAGCATACATTCGTTTTCACGGAAGAAATGTTGAAGCATGGAAAAAGTCCTTAGCTAATTTTGGCAAGCCGCAAACTTATGAAGAACAAAGCTCCCGCTACAGTTATCTTTATTCACCTGGAGAGTTGATAGAGATTGAACAGAAAATAAAATCAATTCAGAATAAAGTGAAAGAAATTAATGTGATAATGAATAATCATCCGCATGGCGATGCAGTTGCAAATGCTTTTGAGCTTATCCATTTACTTGAAGAAAAAAGAAAAGTTGATATGCCGTCAACAATTGTTAAAGCCTATCCGAGACTGGAAGAGATGTTAGTTAATTAATGAAATTGTTTTATTGCTGAATTGATATATTGTTGAAAGAAAAATCCAATAACTACAAATGACCAATGACTAATTACCAATGACCAAATTATGAGAACAATATTTCATCTCGATCTTGATGCGTTTTTTGTTTCTGTAGAGAGAATCCTCGATCCAAAGCTTAATGGAAAACCTGTAATTGTTGGCGGCGATCCAAAGTATGGAAGAGGAGTGGTAGCTGCCTGTTCTTATGAAGCAAGAGTATTTGGATTACATTCAGCGATGCCGATCAGAACCGCATATAAACTTTGTCCGCATGGAATTTACTTACACGGACACGGTGATGAATACACAAGATTTTCGCAAGCTGTGAAAAATATTTTAGAACAGTATGCCCCTTTAATCGAACAAGCATCAATTGATGAGTTTTATCTTGATATGACAGGCACACAAAAAATGTCTGGCTCAATGTTTGGATTTGCATCAAGATTACAAAAAGAAATTTGGGACAAACTTGGGCTGCCTTGCTCGATTGGCATCGGCAGTAATAAAACTGTTGCTAAGATCGGTTCAGATTGTATGAAACCGAAAGGAATAACTTATATAATTCCCGGATTAGAAAAAGAATTTTTAGCACCTATGCCTGTTGAAACAATTCCCGGTGTTGGTAAAGTTATGAAACAAAGTTTAAATGAAAGAGGGATATATTTAATTAATGATATAACAAAGCTTCCTTCGGATTATTTTGGAACTGCGTTTGGCAAATACGGAATTGACCTATGGCGGAAAGCTCACGGTGAAGGAGCAGAATATTTAACAATTCAAAGAACAAGAAAAAGTATCTCGCGCGAAACTACTTTTGATAATGATGTAACAAGTGAAGAAGAGCTTAGAAATACTTTATTCTATCTGACCGGAAAAGTTGCACAATCATTACGAAAAAGAGCTTGGGAAGCATCTACAATTGATATAAAACTTCGCTATACGGATTTCCAAACTTTAACCCGCTCTAAAACAATTAAGCAAACTGATGATGATAAAATTATTTTTGAAACAGCCTGGGATTTAATGAAGAAAGCAAGAACAAGAAGAGTTGGTGTAAGATTAATTGGTGTTGGTGTTACAAATTTTTCTCCTTTAACTGAGCAGGAATATTTATTTGAAGATTATGAAATAAAAAGAAAGAAAATGTTAAGAGCAGTTACAAAAGTAAGAGATAAGTTTGGATATGAGTCCCTGATGTTCGGAAGAACACAAGAAAATAAAGAGTTAAGAGGGATGGAAAATTATTTTCAGATTTGATTTTTAGATGAATAAATAGTAACCTTTAAGAAAGGAAAGGAAAATCTACATGAAAGTAAATGAAAAAAGAAGAACAACGATGATAAAAAAGCCATCTGTTATTGTTCCATTAGAAGAATATGAGAGCTGGCAAGAGACATTGGAGATTCTATCTGATAACGATTTAGTTAAATCAATATTTAAATCGTTGAATGAAAAAGGAGAAAGAATTTCTCACGAAAAATTGACTAAATCGAAATGAATTGGAAAATTGAATACAATAAAGAAGCAGTTAGAAATTTAGAAAAAATATCACTTTCTGATAGAAACAGAATATTTAAAAGAATAAGTCTCTTAAAAGAGGATCCAGATCTTGGGAAACAACTTATTGGTCCTTTAAAAGGGTTGCGATCGTTGAGAATAGGAAATTATAGAGTAATCTATAAAAAAGAGACACACATTATTACAGTTATAATAATTGCAATCGGGCACAGAAAGAATATTTATAAAAAATAAAGATCATCCCGGAGGCCAATTCATTTTTCTTCCGCCAAGTAAATGTAAATGCAGATGATAAACTTCCTGTCCCGCATTATTTCCACAATTAAAAACCAATCTGAATCCGTCTTCTGCTATTCCGAGATCTTTTGCGATTTTATTTGCAGCATCAATCATTTCTCCAAGAAGAGCAGAGTGTTCACTTCCTTTAATATCAGTTACTTTAGGGATTTCAATTTTAGGAATTATAAGAATATGAATCGGTGCCTGAGGTTTTATATCTTTAAATGCCAGCACATTATCAGATTCATAAACAATATCAGCCGGTATTTCCCTGTTAATAATTTTTGAAAAAATTGTTGACATTATTCCTCCTTTTCAATTCCATACTTTTTCATTTTATTATAAAGATGGCTTCTTTGGATATCAAGCATTTCTGCCGTTTTACTAATGTTCCAGTCGTTTGCAATTAATTGCTTTAGAATAAAAACTCGTTCTGCTTTTTCCTTAAACTCCTGAAATGAATTACTTGTATCAACAAGATCATCAACTGACTGCTGATTACTTGCAAACATAAATTCAATATCTTTTCGGCTTATTTCTCTTTTATCTACGATGATGATGATTCGTTCAATAATATTCCTTAACTCACGAACATTGCCTGTCCAGGACTGATTTTTCAGAACTTGAATTGCATCATCAGAAAATTTTGTAAGAGGTTTTTTATGTTTTAAAGAAATATCATTTGCAAAGTGATCGACTAAAATAGGAATGTCTTCCAATCTTTCACGGAGCGGTGGAACATTAATTGGAATCACATTTAATCTGTGGAACAAATCTTCTCTGAATGTTCCTTTTGAAATTTCATCTTTAAGATTTTTGTTAGTAGCAGCAATTAAGCGAACATCAACATCAATTTTTTTCCCGCCGCCAACTCTCTCAATTTTTCCATCCTCAATTGCTCTTAACACTTTTGCCTGAGCCTGTGAAGACATATCACCAACTTCATCTAAAAATAATGTGCCTCTATTTGCAAGTTCAAATCTGCCAATTCGCTGCTGAACAGCACCGGTAAAAGATCCTTTTTCGTGTCCGAACAATTCAGACTCAATTAATTCATTAGGAATAGCAGCACAGTTTACTTCTACAAAAGATTTTTCTTTTCTCTCACTCTTTTTATGAATAGCACGGGCAACAAGTTCTTTTCCTGTCCCGTTTTCTCCTGTAATTAAAACACGTGTATCAAGCGGTGCAACTTTATCAATCATTTGTAAGATATTTTGAATGGCTTTGCTTTTACCAAGTATCTCGCCATCGCCAACCCAGACTTTTTTTATCTCTTCGTATTCTTCTTTTAACGAAGCACTTTCAGTTGCATTGCGAACACTTATTAATAGCTTATCTCTATCAATAGGTTTTTCCAGAAAATCAAATGCACCTAAACGGGTTGCTTTGATAGCGTTTTCAACACTGCCGTGAGCAGAAATAATTATTACGGAAGCGGATTGCTTTTGCTCTTTTATTTTTTTTAAGACTTCAAAACCATTCATCTCCGGCATTTGGATATCCAGAAAAACAGCAGCAAAATCTTTTGACGCGAACTTTTCAAGTCCTTCAACCGCACTTGTTGTGAATTCGACATTATATCCTTCATATTCAAGGATCATATTAATGCTTTCACAAATCTGAAGTTCATCATCAATAATTAAAACAGATTTCATAATGTAACTCTTAAAAATTTAAGTGACCTAAATAAAAAAATTTGCGATGGTAAAATTGAATTATTTTCTTTAAGTAACTTACCAAATATTCTTCCGTAATCGTTAACATCTAAGTCTCGATAATCAATACTTGACTGCACTTTAAAACTTTCTTCAAACACTTCTACAAAATAACCAATTAGCTTTCCCAAATCAAAGATTGATGGTTCATATGATAAAAAAGCACTTCCAAAAAAATGAGCAAGTTTGTCCTTATCACCGTAATTATTGTTAGGTGAGTCCAGAAACAAATATCTCGGGAGGTTATCATTTTTTTTTAGAAAAGTTTCTTCATCTGCTGATGTTAATGGATAATAAACAACAGAATTAATTAATGGTAAAGTGATTGGAACTTCTCTATAAGGAACGGTCGCAAGCATTAAGCCAAGTAAAGCATCTCCAATGTTACCGTTGCAATATTTCACTGCTTCTAAAAAAATAGAATCACTTGCAGCCAAATCTCCTGATTTATTTCTGATTGATATAAAATTATCTGATGCGATATATTCTGATATATAATTTACTGTTTTGGATATTTTACTTTGCTGTGGGTAGAGTAATGAAGTAAACAGAATATTTAGAATTATCAGAAATAATATTGATAATTTATTTTTCAAGGTATAATTAGATTTATATAAGTATATTATATTTGCTTAAGAAATCTAATAACAGATTACAAAATATTTAAGTTAACTGATGAAAAATTATTGTTGTGCCAGATTAATCGTAACATTTCTGATTTGTAATGCTTTGGTTTTTAGTCAGAGTAACAAGCATGATATTGATTCAATTAATTTCATCAGTTATGAAAAAGTAGTTTCAAATCTTGGAAAATCTGCTGAAATATTTACGAAAAACCTGAACAAAGCCCGTGCTATATCTTATCCTCGCGGAGAAGGAATTGCGTTAAGTAACCTTGCACTCGTTTATTATTTAAAAGGCAATTATGATAAATCGACTCAATATCACATTGAATCTTTCAAGATCTTTTCTGAAAACAAAATGTATAGTGAGTTAAGTAATGCTTATGGTGAATATGGTTATCAATTGAAAAGACGCGATTTGAATAAAGCTGTTGCATATATGGTAGAAGCATTAAATATTGCTGCTGAACACGATATTCCTGAAAGTAGTTTGGGAAAACTTTTTGATAATTACGGTGTCTTAAAAGAAATGGGATCAAATCCCGATAGTGCGTTACTTTTTTATAATAAGGCACTGGAAATTAAAAAGAAAAACAAGGACTATATCGGGATACCTTATAGTTTGAATAAGATAGCTGTTTTAAAAGCTTCTCAGGGAAAATTCAGCGAAGCAAGAAAATATTTAACTCTTTCCGATCAATATCGTAGTAAAGAATCCGGTGACTTTGGCAGAGTAGAAAACCTGTCTATACATGCAGATTTTTTAAAAATGCAGGGCAGGATTGATGATGCAATTAGTGCTTACGATAAATGTCAAAAGATGGCTGATTCTTTGGATTATAATTATATGGTTTTGTATTGTTATCAAAATCTTACTGAGTTATATAAACAAAAAAATAATTTTTATAAGGCACTAGATACATACCAGAAGTATTCTGCCTATAAGGATAGCATTATAAATACAGAGACAAATGAAAAAGTAGCACAAATAGAGATTGCTTATGAAACGGAACAAAAAAATTTACAGATAAAAGAAAGTCAGTATAAACTTAATTATCGAAATCAGTTATTAATATTTGCTCTTGTTGTTGTTATTCTTTTAGTGCTGCTGTCAATTGGAATTTACAGATATCAGCAATTAAAACGAATTAAGTTAGTTAAAGAAGTCGAATTTAAAAGTCAGTTAAAAAACACCGAACTTGAAAAAGAATTAGCTGAAGAAAAATTAAATATTTCCAGAGAACTGCACGATAACATCGGTTCTCAATTGACTTTTATAATTAGTTCATTAGATAACCTTACTTATTCTGCTCAAAAAAATGATGTCTATCAGAAATTAGATGTTTTAAAAAGTTTTAGTAAAGACGCACTTTATGATTTAAGAAATACTATCTGGGCAATGAAACAAGAAGAAGAGGATAGTGAAAAATTGATAATTAAATTGAACGAAATGATTCAGAAATTGAATGCAAGTTTATCTTCAGTTAAAATTTCTTTTCAAAATAATTTTAATGGACATCTTAAACTATCTTCAGTGCAGATACTTAATCTATTCAGGATTGTTCAGGAAGCAATTCAAAATGCCTTAAAGTATTCATCGGGAAATGAAGTTGATATTATATTTAATAATTACGAAGAAGGTCTTGAAATAATTATTAAAGATAATGGAAAAGGATTTAATGTTAACGAAGATTGTATAGGGAATGGACTTGTTAATATGAAATCAAGATGTGAGAAAGCCGGTGCCGAATTCAATATATCCAGCGATGAAAATGGAACAACTATAATTTGTAGAATTAAATCCTTTCAAGAAAAAGAAAAAACAATTACTACATCTGCCTTATTGAGTCAGCAGGATTCTTGACTTATTTTTTATTAAGGATAATTAGATAATATGAAAATTAAAATTGCAATAGCTGAGGATAACGATTTTCTTGCTAAGTCGTTGATAGAAAAACTTGCTTTAATACCTGAAAAGTTTTCTATGAATTATCGCGCAAGAAATGGTTTAGAGATGGTGGATTATCTTAAGACTTCAAATCTTCCGGATGTGATTCTTATGGATATTGAAATGCCTGTAATGAACGGTATAGCTGCAACTGCGCAGATCAGCGAAAAATTTCCTGATATAAAGATTATTATGCTTACTGTATTTGATGATGAAGATAAAATATTCAAAGCAATAAAATCCGGTGCGAGTGGTTATTTACTTAAAGATGAATCAGTAGAAAAAATTGTTGATGGAATAGATTCGGTTTTAAATGGCGGTGCTCCAATGTCCGCTGCAATTGCTTCTAAAACTCTTAAGTTATTAAAACAGTCATCAAATATAATTACGGAAAAACCAACTGAAGACTTTAATTTGTCAAATAGAGAAGTTGAAGTATTAGATTTGCTAAAAGAAGGTTTTGATTATAATCAGATAGCTGAAAAATTATTTATCTCACCTTTTACTGTCAGAAAACACATCGAAAATATCTATAAGAAGCTGCAAGTAAATAATAAAATGCAGGCTGTTCAAAAAGCTACGACAAACAGAATTATTTAAATTGTTAAACCTGTATAACTCCTGGATTAAATTTTGGGATATCAGGATTATTATTAGCAGCCTCCAGACAAATTGAAATCCATTCACGAGTTTTAGAAGGATCAATTATTTCATCAATCCACAGTCTTGCTGCTGCATAAAGAGGGTAGCTTTTTTCATCATAAGATTTTATTATATCATCAAGCAGCTTTTTCTTTTCAGCTTCGCTAAACTTTTTGCCGCTTTTTTCTTCCTGTTTTACTTTTATGTCAAGCAAAACACTGCCAGCTTGATTGCCCCCCATTACAGAGATTCTTGCGTTTGGATATGCAAAAATAAATCTTGGATCATAAGCTTTGCCGCACATTGCATAATTGCCCGCACCATAACTGTTTCCGATTATGATTGTAATTTTAGGAACAACTGAATTTGCAACGGCATTAACCATTTTTGCACCATCTTTAATTATTCCGCCGTGTTCTGCTTTGCTTCCAACCATAAAGCCTGTTACATCTTGTAAAAAGACTAATGGGATTTTTTTCTGATTACAGTTCATAATAAATCTTGTAGCTTTATCTGCTGAATCAGAATAAATTACTCCGCCAACCTGCATTTCTCCTTGTTCAGTTTTGACAACACTTCGTTGATTGGCAACGATTCCAACTGCCCAGCCATCAATTCTTGCATATGCAGTAATAATTGTTTTTCCGTAACCAGCTTTGTATTCATCAATCTCTGAATTATCAACAATTCGTGAAATTAATTCATAAGTATCATAAGGTTTAATTGTATCTTCGGGCAATACTCCTAAAATTTCACTTGTGGGATATATAGGAAGTTTACTTTCAATTCGGTCAAATCCGGCAGTTTCTTTTTTCCCGAACTTTTCAACTAAGCTTCTTATTTGTGCTATACACTCATCATCATTTTTCATAATGTAGTCAGTAACACCGGAAATATTTGATTGAACAACAGCACCGCCAAGTTTTTCATTATCAATTACTTCTCCGATAGCAGCACGAACCAAATGAGATCCTGCAAGAAAAACAGATCCTTGTCCTTCAACTATTAAAGATTCATCGCTCATAATCGGAAGATAAGCTCCGCCAGCAACACACGGACCCATTATAGCAGCTATTTGCGGAATTCCCATTGAAGACATTTTAGCATTATTCCGAAATATCCTTCCGAAGTGTTCTTTATCAGGAAAAATTTCATCTTGAAGAGGAAGAAATACTCCAGCGCTATCTACCAGATAAATAATTGGCAGATTATTTTCCATTGCAATTTCTTGTGCGCGAAGATTTTTTTTTGCTGTAATCGGGAACCACGCACCAGCTTTTACTGTAGCATCATTTGCAACAATTACACATAGCCTGTTATGGATTTTACCGATTCCATAAATTGTTCCTGAAGATGGTGCACCGCCGTATTCTTCATACATTCCATAAGCAGCAAAAGTGCTTAACTCATAAAAATCCTTTGGATTATCAATAAGTTTTTCAATTCTTTCGCGTGCTGTTAGTTTACCTTTGGCTTTGTGTTTTTCAATTGTCTTCTTACCGCCGCCTTCTTTTACCTTACCTTTAACAGCATTTAGTTTTCTTAACAATTCTTTTTGGAAATCTTCTCGTTTAAGAAAATTATTATCTTCAGATATTCTGCTTCCAATTTGCTTCATAGGTTAATCCTTCAACAAATCTCTTGCAATAACTATTCGTTGTATTTCTGATGTTCCTTCTCCGATAGTCAGAAGTTTGGCATCACGGTAAAATTTTTCAACGGGATAGTCTTTTATAAAGCCATATCCGCCTAAAATCTGAACAGCTTCGCTTGCGGCTTTTTCAGCAATTTCACTTGCAAATAATTTTGCTTCAGCAGCTTCTTTTGTATTTGGAATGCCGTTGTCTTTCATCCAGGCAGCACGATATGTAAGCATTCTTGCAGCTTCTATATTTGTTTGCATTTCAGCAAGCTTAAATTGGGTTGCCTGAAAATCAGCCAGGAGTTTCCCGAATTGCTTTCTTTCTTTTGAGTATTTAACAGCAGCTTCTAATGCACCCTGCGCCAAACCCATACTGTTTGCTGCTATAGAAATTCTGCCGCCTTCAAGAACCATCATTGAATTTATAAATCCCATTCCTTCTTCGCCCAATAGATTTTCTACTGGAACTTTACAATTTTCAAAAGCTAATTGGGTTGTATCACTTGCACGCATTCCAAGTTTGTTTTCTTTCTTGCCGATAATTAATCCTTCCATTCCTTTTTCAAGAATAAAAGCGGAGATGCCTTTTTTACCGGCTTCTTTGTTTGTAATTGCCATAACAACATAAGTTTCGCCAACAGTTCCGTGAGTTGTAAATTGCTTGCTGCCATTTAAAATCCAATAGTTTCCATCTTTTATTGCATTGCTTTTTAGTCCTGCTGCATCGCTTCCTGAAACAGCTTCGGTCAAGCCCCACGCACCAATTTTTTTTCCGCTTGCTAAATCAGGTAAATACTTTTTCTTTTGTTCAGGATTACCAAAAAGATTGATATGATTTGTGCATAAGCCATTATGTGCTGCAACAGAAAGTCCGATTGATGGATCAACTTTCGATATTTCTTCAATGATTAAAGCATATTCAACATAGCCTAATCCTGCGCCGCCAAATTCTTCAGGAACAAGTATTCCTAAAAAACCAAGTTCGCCAAGCTTTTTCATAATCTCCATCGGGAATTCCTGTGTTTCATCGTATTTCATAACGACAGGGCGAATAGTTTTCTCTGCAAACTCTCTTATAGTATCTCTAATAAAAATTTGGTTTTCTGTTAGCTCGGGTATAAAAGGTATTTGTTCCATTAAAACTCCGTTTAAATTCTGTCTTTAAAATCCTGAATTATTTTTTCTGCAATATGATAAGGTGAAAGATTGCCCAAAACTACTTTTTGTAAAGAAGTGTTTAGAGATTTTTCTCCGGTTTCACTCCACAGTTCATCTTTAAGTTTATTTTCAACAATTTCTTTAATTCTTGTTTTAGCTTGATTTTCTCTTTTAACTATAAAAAGATTTTTATCCTTCATATACAATTTATGGCGCTCAATTTCTTTTGCTATTTCCTCTATCCCCGTATTTTCTGAAGCAATTGTTTTAATGATGTCAGGTCTCCAGGAATTTTCATCACGATCTTTAATTAATAATATTGTTTGCAAAGCAGTAAAAGCCTGATGAGCGCCCGGTCTGTCACTTTTATTAAGAACAAAAAAATCAGCTATCTCCATCAATCCGGCTTTCATTGCCTGAACAGAATCGCCGCTTTCTGGAACAAGAACAACAATTGTTGTATCGGCTGTTTGAGCGATATCAAGTTCTGATTGACCAACACCAACAGTTTCAAAAATGATAATATCAAATCCTGCAGCGTCCAGAACATCAGCAGCATCAACTGCTTTTTTTGATAAGCCACCTAAACTGCCTCGCGTTGCCATACTTCTGATAAATACATTATCATTAGTGCCAATATCTGTCATTCTTACTCTATCACCAAGTAAAGCGCCGCCCGTAAAAGGAGAGGTTGGATCTACTGCAATTATTCCGACTTTTTTATTATCGCTTAAAAAATATTTTGTTAGCTGATTTGTAATTGTGCTTTTGCCTGCACCAGGAGGCCCTGTAATTCCAATTCTATATGCGTTGCCGGTTTTGCTGTAAATTTCTCTTAAATATTCTGATGTAAGAAGATTATCAGATTCAACAATTGAAATAATACGAGCTATTGATCTGCGATCATTTTTAAAAAGATTTTCAATTAAATTCTTATTAATCATTTCTTACATATTTGATTTAAAGAAATCTACCGTTGCTTTTAATCCGTCTTCAAGTTTTGTAGTTGGTCGCCAGCCAAATTTATTAAATATTTTTTCTGATGTAATAACGCTTCTCATTTGTTCACCGGGAGCTGCGGGTCCGTGTTTTTCATCTTTGTTGGCATTAGTAATTTTATTTAGATAATTAAATAATTGATTAACATCCGTTTCAATGCCTGTTCCGATATTGTAAATATCAGAATTGTTATCATTAAGTGTGATAACATTTGCTTTTACAACATCTCCGACAAAAACATAATCACGGGTCTGTTTGCCATCTCCGTTAATGATTGGCTGTTCGCCTTTTAATAATCTTGTTGAAAAGATTGCAACTACACCTGCTTCGCCAAATGGATTTTGTCTTGGTCCATAAATATTTGCATAACGCAGTATTGTATAATTTAATTTGTATTCAGAATTATAAAAGAAAAGATATTTCTCAACTGCAAGTTTAGAAATTCCATAAGGTGATTTGGGCTTTGTATTATGTTGCTCATCCGCAGGGTAGTAATCCTGCTCTCCATACACAGCGCCTCCGGTTGAAGCAAACATAAATTTCTTAACATTGTATTTAACACAATTCTGCAGCAGGTTTATTGTGCCGAGAATGTTAGTTGTAGCATCAAATTCCGGATCTCTTACAGATCTTCTTACATCCATTTGAGCAGCGTGATGATTTACAACATCAAACTTTTCTTTTTCAAAAAGTTCTGCCAGATTTTTATCGCATATATTAGCTTTTATGAACTTTGCTTTTGGGTTTATATTTTTTTCAAAACCGGTCGATAAATCATCTAGAATTACAACCTGATGTCCTTCATTAATAAAAGCATCTGCAATTTGAGAAGCGATAAATCCCGCTCCTCCTGTAACAAGAATTTTCAATCAACTATCCTTATATAGATTATTCTTATTTATATATTCTAAAACTTTTTCAGGAACTAGATAATAAATCGGTAAACCAGCGTGAACTCTGTTTCGGATATCTGTAGCGCTTATTTCAATTCCGCGGGTCTGAACAAAAGTTGCAGCTTCAACATACTTATCAATATAATCAATTGGATGTGAAGATTTTCTTCTCAATACAACAATGTTTGCAAGCTTTAGTATTTCATCAGGTTCTTTCCAAGTATGAAACTGGAAAATATTGTCATAACCGATTATCAGATCAATTTCATTGTAATATTTTTTAAACTCTCTTAAAGTGTCAATTGTATAAGAAACATTGTGTTTTTTAATTTCAAAATCTGAGCATTCAAAAAAAGGAACATCATCCAAAGCAATCCTTAACATATTTATTCTATGTTCTGCGCTGGACGCTTCCGTATTTTGTTTATGCGGTGAAATATATGTTGGAACAAAAACAATTTTATCAAGTTCTCTGATTTCTCTGACAGATTGTGCAGTGATCAGATGTCCATTATGTATAGGGTCAAAAGTTCCCCCGAAGATTCCTATTCTACTCATTTAAGTAAATCCTTATATTCAACAAACAAGTGTGTAAACCTTTCATGCATTTCCTGAGAACAGTATTCCAAACTAGTCTTTTGTGACAAATCAATATATAATTTTTTAAAGTCGTTAATATCTTTTACTTCAAAAAGATCCTTTGCTAAAGTAATATAGTATTCGCAGGATTCATTAAAACCGAGAAACTTTTGAATTGATAATTCTGATTCAATAAAAAATCTTAATAATTCTTCTGTATATCCGCAGAACCCAAATACAGATATTTTGTCTGCTGCTGATGATTTTGAAATCAGAATTGTTTTTTCATCTACTCCAAGCAAGTTCAGATATTTATCAATATCAGATGCACTTAAATTTACAACATTACCTGCAACTAATATATTGTATTTATGATTAATAAACTCTTTAGTGAGCTTTTCCGACTGAAGAACTTTAATTGAATTTTGTTCTGAAGTAATTAATTGAAAATCGTTTACTGATGCAAGTTCTGAATACATCTCGTCCTTGGACAGAATAATAAAGAAATCAGTTTTATCTTTTCTCTTAAGTGTATTTTCCATCAGATTAAGATACAATGTGGTTCTGAAGTAATCTGTATCTTTTTCATTAAAATTATTTATCAGATTATCATCGCCGGAGGCAAATAGCAAAGGAGAAAAGATATATATTGCATTCTGATTCATTTACTATGTTCTTCCAGAATTAGAAAGTAAAGTCCCGATAAAATTTCTATAATTATCAACATCCATTTGATAATATATTTTACTTACACCTTTTGCATTCCGAAGCTGCATTTTTCTGAATGCCAATGAAGTTGCTGCGTTAATGTAAATATTTCTTTTTGATTCATCCATCCAGCCTTTACGTTCCCGGTAAGCTGAACTTAATATTTTAAGATGAGCTTTCGGTATTAAACCTGATTCAGATTCCTCTTTAAGCTCATTGTAAATTAACAATCTTTCTTTTCTTATTGAAATAATATAAGTAATTATAAAAATGAAAATTGAGAAAATCATAAAAATAAATCCAATAGGAGCAGTTCTTTCAAAGCTTGCACTGAAATTCCAGATAAAGTGAATAAACATAGCGATTAACAATCCGGTTATACTTAAAATTATTTTGCTAAAGTTTGAGTTAAATTTAGCAAGTGCAAGAAACGCTCCTAATGTTGCAGTTGAAACACAATGCATAACTGCCGAAAATAAACTCCGTATAATAACTAATACTATCCAATCATAGGTAGATTCACTGAATGTAACAAAGTAAAGAAAATTTTCTGTCATACCGAATCCCAGACCAATTGCACCTCCGTAAACAATACCATCAGTCAGATTATCAAACTTTTTACTGGAAATAGTAATTAAAAGAAAAATTCCCTTAGTGATTTCTTCTACAAAAGGGGCAACTGCTATTGAGCTGAATCTGGTAAGACTTTCTTTATCAGCAATAAAAAATGAAGCAATACTTGTTAAAATAAAACTGCCGATCAGAGCTAAGAATATTGCTCCTAAAGCACCCCATAAGTAATTGATTAGAACAAATTTAAATGGTTCTCTGTCATATCTGTCAAATTTCCAAATCAGAAACAGATAAAAACTCATTGGGATTATAGCCGCAATGGCAGAAAACATTATTAGCATTTAATTATAATTAGAGTAAATAAATAACTTGTTCAAATTATCTATTTAGTGTTAAAAATACCAAATGTATTTTTAGTTATTATTGCTAGCAGGAAAGATGATTTTTTTAAGAATATATGTGATAAAAAACAGGTTGGTTTTCAAATTACTCAGCATAATAAAAAAAATGATTATTTTGCATTTAACACGAAAGAAGCTTAGAATTAACAGCATATTTTATAATTAACCCTGATATTTTAACATATCCGAATGTTTGATTATCAGGTCATACAGTTTTATATTAAGCCTCGTTTTTTGCACATTTTTGCTATATGATTATTAAAATATCAAATTTAAGCGATGGGGTGCATAATTTCGATTTTGAAGAAAAGATCAACACAATCGAACTTGGTGAGCCTTTTTATAATAGCTTTAAATCGAAGGTTAAATTAGATAAACTTCACGATCAGATTATTGTTGATGTATCTTCAGAATTTAAAGTTAAATTTGAATGTGATAGATGCGGAAAGGTTTACAGAACTAAGCTTAAAAGCGATTATCAGATGGTTTATTTGATGAATGAACCACCGGCAGAAACAGATTCATTAAACGTAAGTTATCTATCCAGGGATGCTGTGAAAATTGATATTTCATCTGATGTAAGGGAATATGCTTTACTTTCAATTCCGATGAAAAAATTGTGTAAGGCAAAATGTAAAGGATTGTGTCCTAATTGTGGTAAAGATCTTAACAAAGAGCAATGTTCCTGTAAAAATGATGAAATTGATCCCAGATGGAAACCACTAATAGATTTGAAAGATAAATTAAATTTAAATTAAAAATATAACGGAACGATAATATGCCAAATCCAAAACGTAAGACATCAAAGACGCGCAGAGATAAACGAAGAACACATTACAAGGCTGTTGCACCTTCATTAGGTACTTGTGCAAATTGTGGTGAAATGAAATTAGCTCATCGTGCTTGCCCTTCCTGTGGTTATTACAATGAGCGCTCTATGTTTATTCCAAAAAGCTAATAAAGCTTTCCCATCCGATGGATGATTCTAACAATAAAATTTCAAAATGCAGAATTGTAGTTGATGCAATGGGGGGCGATTATGCCCCTCAAAATATTGTTACAGGTGCTATTGAAGCTTATAATCAAAGTAAGGATTTTCAACTTTATCTTGTAGGGAAAAAAGAAGAAATTCTTTCTGTAATAAAAACGAATCAATTGTCTTTTAATGAAAGCTACATTATTGATACACCTGAAGTTATTGATATGGAAGATTCACCAACTTCAGCGTTAAAGTCAAAACCAGATTCATCCATTGTTAAGGGATCTCAATTAGTTAAAGAAGGTAAAGCTGAAGCTTTTGTCAGTGCTGGCAATACAGGAGCAGTGATGAGTGCTGCAACTTTAATTATGGGTAGAATAAAAGGTGTCGGGCGCCCAACAATCGGAGCTGAGATGCCTAATGTTAACGGAATTTGTTATTTATATGATGTAGGTGCCGGAAAAGATGCTAAGCCATCTCATTTGTTTGAGTATGCTGTAATGGGAACTATTTACGCCAGAGAAATGGGCGGAATCTCAAATCCGACAGTTGGAATTTTGAGTATGGGCGAAGAAGAAAGCAAAGGTAATGAAGTATCTACTATTGCTTTTAAACTTTTAAAGGAATCAAAATTAAATTTTATTGGTAATGTTGAAGGAAGAGATATTTTAACAAAAGATGTAGATGTTGTAGTTTGTGATGGATTTGTTGGAAATATTATATTAAAGTTCGGTGAATCTGTTCCAAGATTATTAAAGCATTTACTAACCCAAACAGCAAATAAAAGTTTTATTGATAAGCTTAAAGTAGGCTTTGCTAAAGGGACTCTTAAAAAAGCTTTAAAATCTCTGGATTATCAGGAACACGGTGGTGTGCCCTTGCTTGGAGTTAATGGAATATGTATAATTGGTCATGGTTCTAGTACACCAAAAGCAATAAAAAATATGGTTTTAAAAGCGTACGAAATGTATAAAACAGATTTAGTTAAAAAAATAGAAAACTCATTTAAAGAATATTCAAAATAATTTTAGATATCTGATGGCTGAAAAAAAATATACTGCAAAAATAACAGGCGTTGGAATGTATGTTCCTGAAAAAGTTCTTGATAATAAATTTTTTGAAGCTATTGTCAATACAAATGACGAATGGATCAGAACAAGAACGGGAATAAAAGAAAGACGGATTCTTGAAAACGGCGCAACAAGTGATTTAGCCACCAAAGCCGCTCTTGATTTATTAGAAAAGCATAATGTTAATCCTGAAGAACTTGATGCAGTAATAGTTGCTACAGTTACTCCTGATATGTTTTTCCCTGCAACTGCTTGTCTGGTTCAGGAACGAATCGGAGCAAAAAATGCCTGGGGTTTTGATTTATCAGCTGCTTGTTCAGGATTTTTATTTGCATTTCAAACGGGTGCTTCATTGATTGAAACCGGCAGATATAAAAAAGTTCTGGTTATTGGTGCTGATAAAATGTCTTCTATTGTTGATTATACAGATAGGAATATCTGTATCCTTTTTGGCGATGCAGGTTCAGCAGTATTGTTAGAGCCATCAGAAGATGAATCAATCGGAATGCAAAAATCAATTTTAAGAATTGATGGCACTGGTAAAGATACTTTATATATGTTAGGAGGTGGTAGCTTAAATCCTGCCACATATCAAACCGTAGATAACAAATGGCACTATATCTATCAGGATGGTAAAGCAGTATTTAAAGTTGCAGTAAAAGGTATGGCTGATGTATCTGCCGAACTAATGGAATTAAGTGGATTAAAATCTGATGATGTTGCTTATCTTGTGCCTCATCAGGCAAATTTAAGAATAATTGATGCTACAGCAGAAAGAATGGGATTAAGTAAAGATAAAGTTATGATAAATATTGATAAATATGGCAATACAACTGCAGCTACAATTCCGCTGTGTTTAACTGAATATTACAGAAACGGAAAACTTAAGAAAGGCGATAACATTATACTATCGGCTTTCGGAGCTGGTTATACGTGGGGTGCTATCCACGTTGTATGGGCAATTTAATTAAATTAAATATTATTTGATCGATGTCTAAAAAAGCATTTATATTTCCCGGACAAGGTTCTCAATATATCGGAATGGCGAAGGACCTTTATGATAATTCTGTTGAAGCAATAGAAATGATAAAAATTGCTGACGATGCTCTGGGAGTTAATCTGTCTTATATTATGTTTAATGGCCCTGAAGAGCAATTGAAACAAACGGAATTCACTCAGCCGGCAATCTTTCTTCACAGTGTTGTATTATCAAGCCTGATTAGAACTTTGCAACCGGATGCAGCAGCAGGTCATTCACTTGGTGAATATTCAGCCCTGGTTTCTGCTAATGCAATTCAGTTTTATGATGCTGTTAAACTTGTGAGAGCTAGAGGTAAAGCTATGCAGCAGGCTGGGATAGAAAATCCGGGAACTCTTGCTGCTATAGTTGGATTAGAACCGGAAAAAGTAGAAGAGTTTTGTAAAGAAGCATCTTCTGAAGGTATTGTTCAGTGTGCTAATTTCAACTCGCCAGGACAAATTGTTATATCAGGATCTTTAACAGGTGTTAGAAAGGCAATGGAACTTTGTAAAACTGGCGGAGCGAAAATTGTAAAAGAGCTTGTTGTCAGTGGTGCATTTCATTCTCCTCTTATGAAATCTGCAAAAGATATTTTATTAAAAGAACTTAATGATACGCCATTTTATAATGCACGATTTCCTGTATATGCGAATGTAACAGCTAAACCGGTTACTCAAAAAGATGAAATAAAAAAAATATTGTATGAACAAGTAACTTCTCCAGTAAGATGGGAAGAAACTATTAAAAATATGATTGCTGATGGATTTGATGAGTTTTATGAAATTGGACCGGGTAAAGTTTTACAAGGTCTTGCTAAAAGAATTAATCCGGATGTAAAAATATTTGGAATTGACAAATATGAAGATGTGGAGAAATATCTTTGATGAAACAGATTTCACACCCAAAATATTCTAAATCAATAAATGGAATTTTTATAGACCCGCAGATATTTACTTTTCCATTTTCCTGCAGATGTGCCGGAGAGTGTTGTAATTACGGAGTATATACTGATTTAAAAGAACACGATTTAATTCTTAGCATAAAAGATAAAATCATTCCTTTGATGGATGAAACACAATCTAAAAATATTTCAAAATGGTTTGAAGCGCCTGAAAAAGATGAGGATTTTGAAAGTGGAGTAGCTGTTGGGACAGAAATAATTAATGGGAAATGTACATTCTTGGATAAACATGGATTGTGTACTCTTCAAAAGCTTGCAATGACGGAAGGCGAACACAAATGGAAATATAAACCGATTTATTGTGTACTTTTTCCGCTTACTATATTTGAAGATGCATTAACTATAGATGATGAGCATATTGATAGATTAAAAACTTGTAATAAAAACGGGGCACAAAATACTTCAATATTTGAAGCTTGTCGTGAAGAATTATTATATTTTTTCGGTGAAAAATATTTTGCTGAGCTTGAGGATTATAAGGATGAATATCTTTTACAATTATATTCAGGAGTTGTAAAAAATGGCTGAAACACAACAGGGAACTCATAATAAGCGTGCGATAGTAACTGGCGGTACACGAGGCATAGGCAGAGCAATTGTTAAAGAATTAGCTTCCGGAAGTTACAGAGGTGTTTTATTTTCTGATATCGCATTTATTTATAATAGTTGTGATGAATGTGCTGAAGAACTGAAGAATGAAATAAATTTTCCCAATGTTAAAATCCATAGCTTTAAATCGGATGCGGCATCTTTTGAACAAACTCAGGCTACTGTTAATGAAATATTAAAAAAGCTGGGCGGAGTTGATATACTGATTAATAATGCCGGAATTACAAAAGATAATCTGCTATTAAGAATGACTGAAAAAGATTTTGATGATGTGATAGCTACTAATCTTAAAAGTGTTTTTAATTGTACCAAAGCTGTTGTTAAATCAATGGTTTCACAGAGATATGGAAGAATTATTAACATATCGTCAGTTGTTGGCTTAATTGGTAATGCCGGGCAGTCAAATTATTCAGCTTCAAAAGCCGGAATAATTGGATTTACTAAATCTATGGCTCGTGAATTAGCATCAAGAGGGATTACGGTTAATGCTGTTGCTCCGGGATTTATTCAAACTGATATGACAAGCAAACTTAATGAAGAACAAATAAACAAACTTGTTCAAAATGTACCGATGTCACGCTTGGGTAAACCGGAAGATGTTGCTAAAGTAGTGGCGTTTTTATGTAGTAATGATGCTGATTATATTACCGGACAGGTAATAGCGGTTGATGGTGGAATGACAATGTAATTTGTTAATTCAGGTTGTTTCTTAATTTTTAATTTTATTAAATTTAAACTAATAATTATAAATTCAAATATAAATCAAAAGAGGAGAAAACTATGGATGTTGCAGCAAAGGTTAAAGAGATCATTATTGATAAATTAGGTGTTGAAGAATCTCAAATTACTCCCGAGGCATCCTTTACAAACGATTTAGGTGCTGATTCTTTAGATATTGTTGAATTGGTAATGGGATTTGAAAGTGCTTTTCAAATTTCAATTCCTGATGAAGATGCAGAGAAAATTGGTACTGTTGGAGATGCTATAAAATATCTTTCTGAAAAATTAGCATAATTAAATAGTCGGGATTGACCTCCCGACTTTTTCCTACTATGTTTATTCCATCAAAGAATGGCAATTCTTTAATTGTAGTTAAATGACTAAAAAAAGAGTTGTAATTACCGGGTTGGGAGCAGTTACACCTATTGGAGTTACTGTCATGGATTTTTGGCAAGCACTGCTTTCGGGGAAAAATGGCGTTGCTCCTATTACGCTTTTCGATCCTGCAAAGTTTGATACTAAATTTGCTGCAGAAGTAAAAGATTTTAATCCGGATAATTATTTTGATAAAAAAGCTGTTAAAAGATTAGATCGCTTTTCACAATTTGCTATTGCTTCCGCTGTTCAGGCAATCGAAGATACAGAATCAAACCTTGAAAATTTGAACAAAGAAAGATGCGGTGTTGTCTTTGGAAGCGGTATTGGTGGATTAGAAACCCTTCAAAATGAACACTGGAAATATTTCCAAGATAAAAATCCCGGAGTATTAAGTCCATTTTTTATTCCGATGATGATTGCAGATCTTGCAGCAGGTCAGATTTCTATTCGCTTTGGATTTAAAGGTCCAAATTATGCAACTACATCTGCCTGTGCGACATCTTCACATGCAATTTCTGATGCTTTTATGTTAATTCAACGTGGCTCAGCAGATTTAATGATTTGCGGCGGAAGTGAAGCATCTATTACAGAAATGGGTGTGGGCGGATTTAATGCAATGAGGGCAATTTCAACCTGGAATGACAGATATCTTGAAGCTTCGCGTCCATTTGATAAAGATAGAAATGGATTTGTAATGGGTGAAGGAGCTGGTACACTGATTTTAGAAGAGATGGATCACGCTATTGCCAGAGGTGCTAAAATTTACGCTGAGCTTGCCGGAATCGGATTAACTGCTGATGCATATCATATTACAGCACCAGCACCGGGCGGCGAAGGTGCTACAAGATCGATGAGAATCTCAATTGAAGATGCTGGTTTAACGATTACGGATATTGATCACATTAATGCGCACGGAACATCTACACCGCATAATGATGTAAATGAAACAAAAGCTATCAAAACTGTTTTTGGTGATCACGCCTATAAACTGGTTGTTAATTCTACAAAATCCATGACAGGGCATTTACTTGGGGCTGCTGGTGTTATAGAAGCTATTGCAACTATTTTATCATTAAAAAATAATTTAATTCCTCCGACTATAAATCTCGATAATCCTGATCCTGAATGCGATCTGAATTACAGTGCTAAAACTGTTACTAAGAAAGAGATCAGAGCTGCGATAAATAATACATTTGGATTCGGTGGACATAATGCTTCTTTATTATTCACAAAGTTTAGAGAATAGTTTTGATTGATTTTTTTTCCCGCTTATTAAAATATTTTGGTGTTCTGGGAAAAAATAAAGGTTCGAGTCCGATAGAAAAAATTTTAACCGCTGATAAGTTTGCCCAATTAGAAAAAATCCTTGGCTTTCCAATTAAAAATAAATCTTATTATGTCCAGGCATTAATGCACAGATCTTTTCTTGAAGAACTTGAAAGCGGAGATATTTCAAATGAAAGAATGGAATTCCTTGGTGATTCAGTTTTAAGCTTAATTGCTGCAGAATATTTGTTTGAAGTCTTTCCCGGTGAAGACGAAGGATTTTTAACAAAGACCAGAGCTAAATTGGTTAATAGATTTGCATTATCAGATGCAGCTGAATCAATTGGATTAGCGAAGTTTATTTTAATCAATCAAAATCTTTCAAATAGTTTTTCTAAAGCATCCAAAACAGTTTTGTCTGATGCATTTGAGGCTATTGTTGGTGCTATTTACCTTGATAATGATATCTGTGTAGCCAGAAAATTTATTCGTAATGTTTTAATAGAACCTCTGATTAAAGAAGGAGAATATTTAAAAGACGAAAACTATAAAAGTCAGCTTCTTGAATATGCTCAGGCAAATAAGCTGGAAACTCCAAGTTATGTTGTAATTAAAGAAGAAGGTCCTCAGCATGACAGAATATTTACGATAAAGGTTACAATAGGAAAAGATAGATCGGGAATCGGAACCGGCAAGAATAAAAAAACTGCAGAACAGAATGCAGCTAAATCCGCTTTACAACAGATTTTTAATTACCATTCTTAATAAAATAAACGACCATTTCTGGTTTTAATCGGACAAAATGATAAAGATTTTCTTTAATTTTGTTAAGGAAAAATTTTAATAATCTAACCTAATTAAAGAGTAAAGACATGAAGAATTTTCAACACCCAGATATTTTTGAACAACGACATATCGGTCCTGATCAAGAAGAATTAAAAGAGATGCTGAATATTTGCGGAGTAAATTCACTTGATAGGCTGATAGAAGAAACGGTTCCAAAAGATATCAGATTAAAAAATAAATTAAACCTTGATAGCCCATTAAGTGAACCTGAATTTATTAAACATCTTAATTATCTTGCTTCAAAAAACAAGGTTTATAAAAGTTACATTGGTATGGGATATTATCCCGTAATTTTACCAACAGTTATTCAACGAAATATTTTGGAAAATCCAGGATGGTACACTCAATATACACCTTATCAGGCTGAAATTGCTCAAGGCAGATTAGAAGCACTGCTTAATTTCCAAACAGTAGTTTCGGATCTTACCGCTTTACCAATTGCAAATGCTTCTTTGTTAGATGAAGGAACTTCTGCTGCTGAGGCAATGGCTATGTTTTATCATAATAGAAAAAAGGATAAAATAAACTCCAAAAAGTTTTTCGTATCAGATCAGGTTTTTCCGCAGACGATTGATATTTTAAAAACAAGATCAAAACCATTAGGTATTGAGCTTGTAATCGGCGATCACACTCAGATAAAATTAAATAATGATTTCTTTGGTTTGCTGGTTCAATATCCCGCAATGAATGGCGAAGTATATGATTACGCCACGCTTTTTGAAACTGCAAATTCTTTTAATATTCTTAAAGCTGTAGCAGCTGATATCTTAAGCTTGACTCTACTCGTTCCGCCGGGTGAGTTTGGTGCTGATTGTGTTGTCGGAAGCACTCAAAGGCTTGGTATCCCAATGGGCTTTGGTGGGCCGCACGCAGCTTATTTTGCTACAACCGAAGATTTTAAAAGAGTTATTCCCGGAAGGATAATTGGTGTGTCAATAGATGCACAAGGTAAACGTGCTTTGCGAATGGCACTTCAGACACGTGAGCAGCATATTAAAAGAGAAAGAGCAACCAGCAACATTTGTACTGCTCAGGTTCTGTTGGCTGTTATGGCAGGTATGTATGTCGTTTACCACGGACCAAAAAATCTGAAAGCAATTGCACAACGAATTAATAATTTAGCATCAGCGCTAAGTGATGCACTGAAAAAGCTGGGATTGAATCAAATAAATAAAAACTATTTTGATACTTTAACTTTTTCATCGGATGAATCAACAAAAGAAAAAATCAGAACTGAAGCTTTAAAACGAGAGATCAATCTTAATTATTTTATTAAAGATTCGATCAGTATTTCTTTAAGTGAAATAACTACTGCTGAAGATGTTATTGAATTGGTTGATTTAATTTCAAATGCACTTGGTAAAACAAATCCATTAAAGTCTATTGAATCTTTAACCATCGGTAAACAATCGTTTGAAGATAAATTTAAACGAACAACTGATTATCTGACTCATCCTGTTTTCAATTCTTACAGATCGGAAACAGATATTTTAAGGTATATGAAGTATCTTGAAAACAAAGACCTTTCTTTGGTTCATTCAATGATTCCTCTTGGTTCGTGCACTATGAAGTTAAATGCTACAACGGAAATGCTTGGAGTAACGATACCTCAGTTTTCTAATATCCATCCTTTTTCTCCGCTTGATCAGGCAGCAGGTTATTCTGAGATGTTTCAAAAATTTGAAAAAGATCTTGCAGAAATTACCGGCTTTGATTCAGTATCCCTTCAACCAAATTCGGGAGCACAGGGAGAATATACTGGTTTATCGGTTATTAAAGCTTATCTGGATGATATAGGACAAACGCAAAGAAATATTGCTTTAATTCCTTCGTCGGCTCACGGAACAAATCCTGCCAGTGCTGTTATGGCTGGAATGAAAGTAGTCGTGGTTAACTGTGATGATAAAGGTAATATTGACTTAACAGATCTTAAGAATAAAGCTGAAGCTAATAAAGATAATTTAGCAGCTTTAATGGTTACTTATCCATCAACTCACGGTGTGTTTGAAGAATCAATTAAAGAAGTATGCGAAGTTGTTCACAAATTTGGCGGACAGGTTTATATGGATGGTGCAAATATGAATGCGCAAGTAGGATTAACAAGTCCCGGAGAAATAGGTGCTGACGTTTGTCATTTAAATCTTCATAAAACATTTTCGATTCCGCACGGTGGCGGTGGTCCCGGAATGGGTCCAATTGCGGTTGCAAAACACCTGACTCCGTTTTTACCTGGTCATTCGTTAGTTAATATAAATAAATCTAAGTCAATTACTTCGGTATCTGCAGCACCTTTTGGCAGTGCAAGTGTAGTTGTTATTTCTTATGCTTATGTAAAAATGATGGGAGAGGTGGGATTAACGAATGCGACTAAGTTTGCAATACTTAATGCAAATTATATCAAAGCAAAACTTGAGCCTTATTACAAAGCACTTTATTTTGGTTCTAAAGGAAGAGTAGCTCACGAATTAATCTTTGATATGAGAGAGTTCAAACAATCTGCTCATATTGAGGTTGAAGATATTGCTAAAAGATTAATGGATTATGGATATCACGCTCCAACTGTTTCATTTCCTGTTGCAGGAACTTTAATGGTTGAACCAACTGAAAGCGAATCAAAAGCAGAACTTGATAGATTCTGTGATGCAATGATCAGTATCCGTCAGGAAATTAAGGATATAGAAAGTGGTGTACTGGATCAAAAAAATAATCCGTTAAAGAATGCGCCGCATACTGCTAATGTTGTTATATCTGATAATTGGAGTTATCCGTATTCCAGAGAAAAAGCTGCTTATCCGATAGAGTGGACGAGGTATAATAAATTCTGGCCAAGTGTTAGCAGAGTTGATAATGCTTATGGTGACAGAAATTTAGTTTGCAGTTGTTTACCTGTTGAAGAATATAAATAGTATAAGTAATCAATAAATTTGAAAATACAATAACGTTAGTGATAGCAATAATCCGAAAGTTAAAATATACTCTATTACTCTTCGTTATTGTATTTTCATTTACTTTAACTGCGCAAACGACTGACTCTCAGTTCTCCTCAGAACTTTATCCTTTCGTTGTTGATTCAATTCAAATTACCGGTAATGAAATTACAGAACCATTTATCATTCTAAGAGAATTAAATTTTAAAACCGGAGACACTTTAACACGATCAAATGCAATTTATAATCGTGAAAGAGTATATAGTCTTGGAATTTTTAATCAGGTTTATTTTAATCCCATTATTATTGATTCAATTAATATTCTTAATATTGATGTTGATGAGAGCTGGTATATCTATCCGATACCTTTTATTGATGCTAATGAAAGTGATCTAAAAAAATTATCTTATGGAGTCTATTTAAGATTGAAGAATTTTAGGGGAAGAAATGAAGATGTTATGGCTACCTTTGCACTTGGGTATGATCCATCGTTTTCACTAAGTTATTACAACCCTAATCTTGATTACAAAAATAATTTATTTTTCAGGACTTCATTCAGGTACGCTAACATAACAAACAAAAGCCGCATTGCTAAGGAATTATATGGAGCAAATTTCTCTCAAAAATCTATAGGAATGAGTTTGTTAGTTGGTAAAAGACTTGATTTGTTTAACCGTATATATGCAGTAACAAGCTATAGTTATATTGAAACACCATTCTACATTCCCGGCGTTAATGCTTCGGATAACAGAATTGATAATTTGCTTGACGTTGGTATTGGATATGAACACGATACACGGGACCTTGCACAGTTTCCGAAAAACGGAATTTTCTCAAGTGTGAGTTATAATTTGAGAGGACTTGGAATTGATGGAATTAATTACAGTGTTGGCCGAATTGATTTTCGTGAATACAGAAAATTTTTTTACAATCTTATCAGTAAATGGAGGTTCTCTACAAGAGTTACTTTTGGCGATAATGTGCCTTATTATGATTGCTCAATTATCGGATTAGATGAAAAAGTCAGAGGTCATCTTACTGAAAAAATTGAAGGCAAAGAATTTTATTTTGGCTCAATTGAATTATATTATCCGATAATCGAAGAATTAAATCTGGATTTAACTTTTTTGCCAATTATTCCAAATCAATTATTGAATTATAGAATAGGATTTTACACCCAGCTATTTGCTGAAACAGCATTAGCAAGATTTAAAGATCAGCCATTCGCATTAAATAGATTTAATTCTGGTTATGGTTTTGGACTGACATTTTTAGTTTTGCCTTATCAGATTTTAAGAGTTGAAGTAGCATTTAATGAAAAATTTGAATCACAATTGGTTTTAGACCTTGGAATATCTTTCTGATATCGAATTATATTTTTGTAAAACCGTCTATAAAGAACAGAATTATTTTCTTTTGGAAGACGATGAATTCAAGCATTGTATTAAAGTAATGCGCAATAAAAAAGGTCAGAAAATCTATGCAACCGATGGAGCAGGAAATTTGTTTGAAGCAGAGATTTCAGAAATAAATAAAAATTTTTTAAAGGCAGAGATATCTGGTACTAAAACATTTCAGAATCCTTATACCAATTTTACATTTTGTATTCCGAATCTAAAAAATCCGGAACGCCTTAAATTTGCCTTAGAAAAATGCACTGAATTAGGAGTAACTAATTTTATCATCTTTAATTCAGAAAGAACTATTGCAAAGAATATTAATCTTAGCAGATTAAATAAAATAGTATTTTCGGCATTAAAGCAATCGCTCAGGACATATCTTCCGGAGATTCATATTGCAAATCAGTTAAAAGAAATTGATACTCATAATAAAAAAGTCATTGTCTTCGATCAGAATTCGGAAGTATATCTAAAGGATTTGACATTTAATCAAAATGAAGAATACTTGTTCGTTTTTGGTCCGGAAGGAAGTTTAACTAAGGAAGAAATAAAATTTCTAAATCCAGATAAAATTGTTAAGCTATCTGAAAACAGATTGAGATCAGAGACTGCTATAATTAAAGCTGCATCAATTTTATTATAAATATATGAGATTGAGAATTAAACTGATTTTATCACTTTGCTTTTTATTGATCCTTGCCGCTTGCAGTTCTACATCACGATACACTAAAACTTATGAGGATAATGATAATAAAACAGAATACAGATTTTTAGAAGCTCGAACGGGTATTGCTTCATTTTATGCAAGTGAGTTCCAGGGAAAGAAGACATCAAGCGGTGAGATTTATAATATGAATGAATTAACAGCCGCACATCCGGATTATCCATTTAATACCATTGTTTTAGTTACTAATCTTAAAAATAATAAAAGTGTTCAGGTTAGGATAAATGACAGAATGCCCAATTTTAAAAACAGGATAATTGATTTGTCTTTAAAAGCTGCAGAAAAGATTGATATGATAAGAGATGGTATTCAGGAAGTAAAGGTTGAAGTATTAAAATGGGGAAAATAAAAAACCCGGATAAACCGGGCTTTATAGATTAGAAATTTTTCCAGATTTCATTCTTGATAATATCGTATTTAAGTTTTTGTTTTTTATCCAACAAAGATTCTAATTTAGTCTGAGCTTGATTGATAGATTGACTTTTAGATTCCGGATTAGCTGAAATTTTATTTTGTAGTTCGTTTATAATTTCTTTTACTTTGGATTCCTGTTCACTTGTAAGTAATACTTTTTGCTTTAGAATATTTGTTATCTCATCAGTCTTTTTTCCATTTTGCTGAAGACCGAAAGTGTAATTATTTGTAAAAAGAACAAAAGTAAATACGATTAGTAAAACCTGAATAAAATTTATTTTTATAGCTTTCATCGTTTTCTCCTTTGTAACTATTCGTAATATAAATTAATTTTAACCAAAAAAATAATCAAACTTTATAACCTATCTTATGCAACATCTATTCCAAAAAGGCGCACAAGCAGAAATCAAGAAAATTGAGCAAAAACTAACAAATTTAGGTTTTCAAGTTTCTGAACTGACTACAAAAAACTTCAATTACGAAATAATAGTAAACAACAATAAAGAGAATGTCAAGGTATTAGTTTATTTCGGAAAGAAAGGTGTAAAAACTGTTTTACAGGGCAATAAGGAATCAGAAATCTATAAACTGGTTTTCAACCAGCTATTTGGAGAAGAATTATTTGAAGAAAACAATAATTCCGATGAAATTAATTTTGATGAATATATTGGTACTGACGAATCAGGCAAGGGAGATTATTTTGGACCATTAGTGACTGCTGCAGTTTATACAAATAAACAAATCAATTATGAGTTGGAACAAGTAGGAGTTAAAGACAGCAAGCTTATTCCGGATAATGAAATAAAGAAAATTGAAGTTGATTTAAAAAAGATTGTAAAGGATAAGTATGATATAATTACTATAAATCCGGAAAAGTATAATTCATTATTTGAGCAGTTCAAGAATCTTAACAAGATATTAGCCTGGGCCCACACCAAAGCAATACAAAATCTTATTGATAATGTTAATTGCAAAAATGTGATAAGTGATAAATTTGGAAATGAATTTCTTATAAAATCGGAACTATCTAAAAAAAATATTGATATAAATATTTATCAGACTACAAAGGGAGAAAGGTTTACTGGTGTAGCAGCAGCATCGGTTCTTGCAAGAGCAAAAGTAATTGATTGGTTTAAAACAAAAAGTAAAGAAATCGGATTCGAAATTCCCAAAGGTGCAGGAGAACAAGTAAATTTAATTGCTCAAAAAATTTTACAAAAAACAAATAAAGAATATTTATCTAAAATGATTAAATTTCATTTTAAAAATTCTCATAACATTTTTATGAAATAAGAGGAAAAAAATTATGCCCAAGAGAAACGAAATAAGAAGAATTGGATTATTAACGGGCGGTGGCGATTGCCCCGGATTAAATGCAGTTATAAGAGGAGTAACCAAACCAGCCGAAGATTATGGAATGTCGGTTTATGGCCTTCTTGATGGATTTGAAGGATTAGTAGAAGGTAAAGCAAGGGAGCTTAAAAATTCAGATGTTTCAGGTATTCTTGCTCGTGGTGGAACTATCTTGGGTTCATCTAACAAAGGTGATCCGTTTCATTGGCCTGTTGAAGTAAATGGTAAAATTGAAATACAAGATAAATCAGATGCAGCAGTTCAGAATTATAAGACTTGGGGATTAGATGCTCTGATTGCTGTTGGTGGCGACGGAACTATGCATATTGCTCACAAACTTTCTCAAAAGGGAATAAATGTAATAGGGGTTCCAAAAACAATTGATAATGACCTTGATGCAACAGATGTAACATTTGGTCATGATTCAGCAGTATTTGTTGTAGCCGAGGCTTTAGATAGACTGCATACAACTGCTTCATCACATCATCGGGTAATTGTAACTGAAGTAATGGGTCGTTATGCTGGTTGGATTGCACTGCACGGTGGATTATCGGGCGGGGCAGATATTATTTTGATTCCGGAAATTCCTTTTTCTTGGGATAAAGTAGCGGAAAAAATTCGCGAAAGAGAGTTGAAGGGAAAAAGATTCTCTTTAGTTTGTGTTGCTGAAGGGGCTAAGCCAATTGGCGGTGAAGTTGTAGCAAAAGGCAGTGATATTAAAAGAACTGATCCGGTACAATTAGGTGGAATTGGAAAGGTAGTTGCAGATAAGATTGCAGAATTAACCGGCAGAGAGACAAGAGTAACAGTATTGGGACATCTTCAGCGTGGTGGAAGCCCAACACCTTATGACAGAATACTATCTACAAAATTTGGTGCATTTGCGATTGATCTGGTTGCCAATAAGAAATTCGGGAAAATGGTAGCCTTAAAAGGTAACGAAATTAAAAGTGTAAAAATTGAAGATGCTATTTCCAAACAAAAACTAGTTCAATTGGACGATCAGGGTGTTTTTGCAGCCAGAGCAGTTGGTATTTCGTTTGGGGATTAACATTTTGAATTATTAAGCAGTAGCTATATATTTGCCGTGCGAAAAAAAAGGGGTCGTAGTTCAGTTGGTTAGAACGCCTGCCTGTCACGCAGGAGGTCGCGAGTTCGAGTCTCGTCGGCCCCGCATTCTTAAAACCCTGTAAGTAAAGCACTTACAGGGTTTTTGATTTTAAACAATGTGAATTCAAAAATAATTTTTGCAAATGTTCTACGTTAAAGAGAGGTATTTAGTTTCTATCAAAGGGTCGTTTAAATTATGCTTGAGTCAATGCAGTTTATTAATCTTAAATCCGAAATAGAAATACAGAAAGGACTATTTAAATATCAAAAAAAGGGATAAATTAGAGAAAAAAATATTCACCAATTGGGTGAAATAAATTTTCAACAATACTTAT
>JAKIZM010000020.1 GCA_022708025.1 Bacteroidota bacterium
TCATTTGTTCTTAAGACTTTTCCTCCTCCGCAGGCAATTATTCCATAGCTTTCATCAAGAAAATCTATTGCCCAGTAATGTTCGTTTAATCCGGCATTAACCGGCTGCCAGCTTTGTCCTGCATCTGTTGTCTTTAGTAATGTCTGGTTTAATCCGCAAACAAATCCAACGGTATCGTTTAACATCTGCACACCCCACAAATCAGAAGTAACACCGCTCATTATTTGTGTAAAAGTTTCTCCTCCATCAGTTGAACGGAGTATCATTCCATCATATCCTGTAGCAATTACTGTTTGTCCGTTAAAGGAATGAACTTTTAGAAGAAGTGTGTTTGTATTTGTTTGACTTATAGTCCAGCTTTCTCCTCCATCAGTTGTTTTTATCAGTGCGCCAAGGTTTCCTGCAATCCACCCTGTGTTAGAATCTGTAAAATGAACACCCAAATAGGTAACTCTCGGCACTCGCGGACTTAACTCTGTCCAGATTCCTGTGCTTTCAAGTGGAAATAAACTCCGCTTTTCTTCATTAAGGTTTTTATCTGAGTAATATTGTTCATAACTCTGGTAACCTTCCTGCAAAGTTATGCCTCTGCGGTATTGGATGGGCTTTTCCTGCAAGCGCGTCAGGTCTTTGGTGGAATCAGTTATCTGGTTATAAAGTGGTTGTGAGGTTAGATTTATGTTAAAGCAAAATAAAATAACTAAGAAATACTTAAACAACTGCGAAACATCAACAGGAATTAACTTCTTCATAGCCTTACCTTTGATTTGGTTTAAATATAATTTATTTCTCTGGTATTATAGTACAGATTTAAATGTTAATTGTCTATTGTTAAATAAACAATTCAGGATTAAAAATGCATTGTAAAGGAAAAATTCCCAAACTAATTCTGTAAGTGCTGTAATATTTACCCGCGAAGAAAATTTTTATTGTGCTCATTTTTAATCCCTCTGGACAAAGTTAATGCTGCAAATTTTATGCTATAAAAAATAGTGCAAAAAAAACAATATTCAAGCCAAAACAAATTGTGTCGGTAAAAAAGTTTTTTGTTAAAAGTAAAAAATCTCCTTTGTAAAAAATTTTTGATCGGGTTTACTTTTGTTTTCTGAGATTAAAAATAATTTCTTAGTTGAAAACTCTTGAAAGTTTTTATAAACCGTTAAAACTCTTTAATGAGGTTTTATTGTTTCTTCGGTTTCCCACAGTTGAAACTGTGAGTTAACCATATTCATACTTTATGAAACAGAGAATTAATTAAATGATCTTTTGTTTTAACTCTAATTCGGAATTGAATTACTATTAAATAAAAAGGCGAGCAGTTAAACTCGCCTTTTAAATTTAAAAAGTTCCTTCTCCTTTGGAGAAGGGATTTAGGGATGAGACTTTTTTATTTCATAAGCAACATCTTCTTTACTGATACAAAATTTCCTGATATCAGTTTATAAAAATATGTTCCTGATGATAATTCTGTAGCATCGAACTCTACTTCATAATTTCCCGCAGGTTTTTCCTCGTTAATTAGTGTTGTAATTTCTGTTCCGAGTATATCATATACTTTTAATGAAACGAACCCCACCTCGTTCCTCCCCTTTGATAAAGGGGAGGATGAAGGAGGGGTTGGAATTGTGAATTTTATTTTGTAGCTGGATTAAACGGATTTGGCTAAGTAAGATTAACAGGTAATGTTTTTAGTAAAGTAGTTTTAAACAAAAAAAGTGTTAAAAAAATAATGTGGGCTTTAGCAATAAATTAAAAATTATAATTAACAAAAATATTTATTCATGCATAGGTGTTATTTATTATTGACAGGCAAATAACTGTGACAGTTGAGGAAATAATTTTTACTATAAAAAAGTATCAGCCCGGTAACTATTACCAGGCTGATTGAATATAATTAAGCTTTAATTAAAATAAGCTCTTTTTGTGGTTTTGAAATGTACTTACATCCGTCTTTTGTAATATAAACTTCTTCTTCAATTGTGGAGACTCCATAACCTTCTACCGGCAATCTTGGCTCGATAGTAAAGACTTGCCTTTCTTCAAGTTTCAGAAACGGAGTGTTGCCGTATTTTTCCCACCGTGGGAAAAGACCGGCACCGCCATCGTGTACTTCTCTGCCAACCTGATGACCAAGTCCGTGAGGATATTCCGGATAACCATTTTCAGTTATATAATTTCTTGCAATATCATCCATTTCAACTCCGGTTATTCCTGGTTTTAATGCATCAGCAACTTTTTGAACTGCATCACGGATGATATCAAATCCTTTTTGCACAGCAGCGGGAGCTTTTGTTTCACCATCATTAAGTACATACCAGGTTCTTTGAAGATCGGAACAATAACCTTTATACTTAATTCCGAAATCCATATTGATCATATGACCTTTTTCAATTTTTCTATCAGTCGGACCGGAATGCGGATTAGATGGATTTGGTCCTGTAAATACTGCCGGACAGGTTTCTTCATCCCAGGCTAAACCAAATCCTTTTTCTTTTGTGATTTTTAAAACATAATCAGCAACATCTTTTTCGGTTAATCCGGGTTTTATGTATTTGGTAACAGCATCAAATATCTTTAGCGTTTCATCAACAGCTTCCTGCATAATAGCAAGCTCCTTATCCGATTTTCTGCCGCGCAGAGCGGAGATAATTTCTTCCGAGCTTACAATTTTGTTTTCATATCCGGTTCCTTTCAGATATTCCATCAGTAATGTAAACATACCGTGAGTTAAGCCATCAGCAAGAACAGAATTAACAGAATAATTGACAGCGATTGATTTTGGATTTTTTTTCTTCACATATTCTACAAATGGTTCTTTAAACGATTTAAGATAACCGGTAATATTTTTGTAAACACCTGATTTAACAAAGTTCTCAAGTTCCATATCTCCAACAATTGCTGTTGTATCGCCATCTTTGTTTATTATAAATGCAGATTGCCAGGTGGAATGATCTCCAACAATCATATCCATAATCGGATCTTTACTAACCTTTGTTTCTCTTACAAATGTTACCCACATATCGATATTTTTTTCTTTTAAAATATCAACAGATTGTGCAACTTTTTCTTTAATTATTTCTAAAGACATAACCGCCTCTTTTAAAATTTTTGATAAAGTATTTAATTAAAAACTATTGATTAAAAACTGTTATAAGCGATAATTTCAAGCTTATTTTTCAGTAACAAAACTTTGTCTTAATTATTTAGGGAATTACTTATTTTCTTCCTAATTTTGACATACAAAAAATATTGATTTTATCACTAAATGCTAAATGCAATAGAAAAAATATCGGGGGGAAAAGCCCTATTAACCCCGAAATAATCTTGTCTTTTCAGTTAATTAATTAAAAATATTCATAATAAAATTAATTCATCATTGATGAACAAAAAATAAACAGAGGTCTTTATGTCAGATTACACAAATAAACTATTAGCTGAAGTGAAAGCTAAAAATCCTGCTGAACCTGAATTTCATCAGGCAGTTGAAGAAATAATGGGATCGCTTGATTTGGTTTTACAGCGTCATCCCGAATACCGTTCGATGAAAATATTAGAACGAATGGTAGAACCTGAAAGAACAATTATTTTTCGTGTTCCATGGGTTGATGATCAGGGAGAAGTTCATGTTAACCGTGGTTACAGAATCGAAATGAACTCAGCAATTGGTCCTTACAAAGGCGGAATAAGATTTCATCCATCAGTTACACTTGGCATCTTAAAATTTCTTGCATTTGAACAGGTATTTAAAAATTCACTTACTACATTACCAATGGGCGGCGGCAAAGGCGGCTCAGATTTTAATCCTAAAGGAAGATCAGATAACGAAATAATGAGATTCTGTCAGAGCTTTATGAATGAGTTATTCAGACATATTGGTCCCGATACTGACGTTCCTGCCGGTGATATAGGTGTTGGCGCACGCGAGATCGGATATATGTTTGGTCAGTATAAAAGATTGAAGAACGAGTTTACAGGTGTACTAACCGGTAAAGGAATTAACTGGGGCGGATCACTTGTAAGACCTGAGGCAACAGGATTTGGTGTGGTTTACTTTGCTCAGGAAATGTTGAAAACCAAAAAGACTTCCTTTGATGGTAAAACTGTTGCTGTATCAGGTTTCGGAAACGTTGCCTGGGGTGCAGTAAGAAAAGTTACAGAGCTTGGCGGAAAAGTTGTTACACTTTCAGGTCCCGATGGTTACATCTATGATCCTGACGGAGTAAAAGGTGAAAAGATTGATTATATGCTTAAGCTGCGTTCAAGCAATAAAGATATTGTTGAAGATTACGCAAAAGAATTTAAAGTAAAATTTGTTCCCGGTAAGAGACCCTGGGAAGTTAAATGCGATGTTGCTTTACCATGTGCAACACAAAATGAACTGAACGAAGAGAATGCAAAAGATCTGGTAAAGAACGGATGTATGTGTGTTTGCGAGGGCGCTAATATGCCTACAACCATTGAAGGATTTAAAGTATTTACAGATGCAAAAATACTTTATTCACCGGGCAAAGCTTCTAATGCTGGTGGTGTTGCAACCTCAGGATTGGAAATGACACAAAACTCAATGCGATTGCCTTGGAGCAGTGAAGAAGTTGATAAACGCTTACATGAAATTATGATCCGTATTCACGATACTTGTATAACTACTGCAGATAAATACGGAACTCCAGGCAGTTATGTTAACGGTGCAAACATTGCAGGCTTCCTTAAAGTTGCAAATGCAATGCTGGATCAGGGAGTTGTATAATATATAATTTATAATTAAGAGGCTGTCTTATAAAATGTCATTCTGAATTTATTTCAGAATCTGATAATTCGATTTTGAATTAAAGTGAGAACCTGAAACTATCTGCTGCAGAAGGACAGGTTGACAAAAATTATCTTCTAAGACAGCCTCTTTTTATTTTAAAAATTGAATTAGTATTAGTGAAAAATTATAGAATAAAAATTTTAAACTTTGAGTTGTCTTAAACACTCTTAATATTATAACCGCCGCTGAAAATAGAACCGAGCATCGTCCATATTGCAGCAAAGAAAATTATCATTAATACAATTACAATAAGCATCATAATAATTCCAGCTAATGAAACAATAATTAACTTACTTTACACAATCCGATGCGTTTAATTATTTTTTTAAAATTTCATAGAGCAAGAAACTTTGAGATGTTTCATTTGATCAAGGGCTGCCCGATTTGCAGTAATATAAAATTCTGCTCTTTTTTTAGTTCTTTGCGTAATGTTACTTAAGTAATATTTTTTACTTACTTAGTTAAATTTTTACCGCCTATATTGACGATGGCTTGATATTTATTTTTTTTGAAGTATTTTTTAAGGAATGAATTTTGAAATAAAATAATCCAAAGAGGAGAAAATTATTATATGCTTAAGCTTAAATTAACAAAACCTTTTTCTGTAAAGTCATTTCTTTTATTGATTTTATTCTTACTCTTTAACTTATCCTGCAACACTACAGAACCAACCGATGACATTAAACCAGGAAGAAGGGATTATACCTGGACTGTGGATACATTATCTGGTTTACACAACCCACGATTTAGAATGTGGGGTAGTTCACCCACAGACATTTGGGCAACCACAAGTAGTAACTGGGAAAACTCTATTTCTCATTATGATGGAACTATTTGGATTTCTTATGGTGTTACAGGGCTTGCTACACCAAAGTCAATTTATGGTTTTTCTAATATTGAAGTTTATGTTGGTGAGGCTGGAAGTGGTAGAATTTGGAAATTTGATGGAAACAATTGGAATCAATTTGCCCAGTTAGCAAAAGATGGACACAATAATATCTGGATTGAAAATATTTGGGGTAAATCACCAAATGACTTTTATGCTTTCGGAGCTTATCCTGATTCTAATGGTCTTGCAAACGGAAGTGTAATTTCTCGCTTTAACTCTGGCAAATGGGTTAACATAAACAGAGATGAGTTAAACGGCGTAGTAGAGCATTTCTATTCAAATAGTCTTGATAATAAGAATTACTTAAGGTTAACCAGAGTAGGTGGCGTTGAATTTATTGACAGCACTATTATATATGAATTTATAAATGATGGATTCAATAAAATATACAGTAGCCTTGAATCAAAAGGTACACAAGCCGATATAGCTTTGATTAATAATGAAGTGATTTTTGTTTTAGGTAATCAAATCGCAAGAAGAACAAATAATCAATTTCAAACAATCTTAAACGTCACTAATCCAAATTTCTACCAACGAATTTGGGGAAGAAATACAAAGGACATTTTTCTACTAATGACAGATGGCTTGGTGCATTATAATGGAACCGATATGGAATACTTGTTTTATTTTAATCGAACTCCGAGTACCCAAATATATGGCTCGGCGCTTTTTGAAAAAGATGTATTTTTTTTAGTTGATGAAGCTCCAAGCGGTTTAAGTTTAGTTTATCACGGTAAATTGGATTAAAGTCAAAAAATCATTAAAACAATAGAAAGGATAATTAAAGCTTAAATAAAGAATTTATATCGAGGGGTTGATGAGCCACCATCAACTCCCTCTTAAGAATTGCCATCAAGGTTGGCTGCCTTTTTATTTCTCGTAAAGAAATGGGCAATTCTATTTTAAATATAGTGTTTTTTTTATTAATTACTATGGAGAAAATGCCATGAAAATATCTGTAAATTTTTTTCTCGCGTTTTATCTATTGTTTGTCTATTACTCTACATCTCAAGCGCAGCAACTCACTATTTATGAAAGCAGTAAGGTGTCAATAGTTAGATACATTAATTCAAATAACCAATATGACTACACTTGGAGTGTACTTCATCAGATAGGGCGAGATGATGGAAATAATGGGGTATATTCAGCTTCTACACAAGATATTTGGAGAACGGAACACTCATTTGATCTTACGGTAATCCCACCAAACGCAAGCATAACACAGGCGCAAATATTGATCTTTATAGGCGCGAATCAATGTTCTAATTGTAGTCTTAAAGTAACAAAGACAAATGGCAGCTTACAATGGTCTGATATTAATAACACCAATTTAATAGTACAAAATGTTAGCTACTCTAATTTAAGTATAGAACTCCCTTCGACTGAATTAAAAACTGCAATTAATGATAGAAGATCTTCAGGTACACTTTATCTGGGCTCATTATCACAAAATGAAAATACTAATCTAACTTATTCAAGTATAGAGTTAAGATTAATTGTTGATTATACAATTCCATCGTCTAATGTAACGCTTACAGCAGATAACAATTTTGTAAATACAGGAGGTGTTAATCATGGGTTAATGTCAATTGATGGAGGTCAACCTCAAAATGTACCACAAAGTGGAATCTCAATAACAAGACCAACGGGCACGAACCTTCAACTTGGAGCTGTTTCTCCGCAAAATAACAATCAAAACCATCAAATGATTTGGCATAATGGTGCTATTGCACAAAGCTACTGGGAAAGAAATGGAGATCTTAAGTCATACAATCAAAATTATTCATTTACTGTTCAATCTGATGATAATGGAAAAAGATATGTTGCAAATCTGAGAAAAAACTACCGCATAGATCGTATTAACCAAACCGAATTTGATGGAAATCTTACTGCGCAAAGTTATATAGTAGAACAAAACACTGGTCAGATATCAACTTACGGCAATGGCTATCAACCAGGTTCTATCCCCTACAATTTTGTTTACTGGGCAGATAATCTATCAAATTCAACAACACGATACATTATACCAACCGATAACCAAACATACACTGCGCTTTACAAATACCCTCATCATTCCAACACAGGTTCATTTGCAAACAGCGGTCAGCGCAAAGTAATAAAATGCGATTATGGTTACCTGCATCTTGTTTATGAAAGTATGGGTTATGTTTGGTATGAAAGAAGCACAGACAATGGTGCAACCTGGCATATAATGAATGGCGGTAAACCAATTGATAAAAATCCTTCTAAATCTCCATCAATAGATTTTTATTACGGCTACCAGAGACTTATAATAGTTTATCAAACCTGGGCAGGAGATAATAAAGAGTTTGCAGCTATTAAAGCAGCTTGTTTTGCAAATGGTCAGTTACAGTTTACTAATACAGTTTATGAAAGTTATCTATCCATATTCTCTGAAGTAAATTATAAACCTGTCGTTGGTTATGCCAGCAATGATAATATAGCCGTCGCCTGGGAAGATTATGGAATATGGTATGTTACAGGTGTGTTATCTTTTGACTCAAAGAAGATAACATTATATAGTTCAGGTAGTGTCGATAATTATAACTATACTAATATAAATCCAACTATTGCAGCATATAAAATCACACCCGGTACAGCAACATTTCATTTGGCATGGCAGAACAATTATAGTACTATAAGATATTGTAATTTAACAGCACAAAGTAACCATACTTTTTTAGTTTCTGCTGTAGATCAGGTTTCACAAGGATGCGGCTTCCCTGTTAATTATTATCCTTCGATAAATGTTTCAAATTCAAATACTGTACAACTTGTTTGGATAGGAACACCTTATTATGGTTCAACTTACAGAAAAGTTTTATCAAGAAGCAGAACTGCAAACTGGAGTGCTTCATTTGCCCAATATGGTAATAATGTTTTAAGTCCGGATGTTGCGTTCTATACGGGCTCAAGTGTGGTTTCGTGGAGCGAAAATGTTTCCGGAAATACTTTTACAAACAAGTTTATTAAATACGGTTCAGTTAAAACAGCCGGTACAACTGGCAAGGATTTGCGTATTTTTAATGCACCTACTTTGCAGGAAATGCATCTTGTTTCTTTTACAACTAATAGTCTTCCCTTTGCTTTTACACATTCAGCTAACCTTAACAGTATAAATAAAGATAATTCCCTGGTTATGGCTTCAGGTATTCAGGCTGTAGCATTTAAAGATGAAGTTGAATACTTCTTCAGAATAGGAGATATAAGCTTTAATGGTTCGAACATAGATTTTGAAAGCTTTGAAGACACAGTTGGTATCTTTAGTCTTGAGGATTTGAACACAAATCTTATAACTAACAGTTTTATGGCTAGTGAAACCAATACATTGGTTTATTCAATTGAATACGGAGTTACAGATTCTATTTTAGCGTCGGCTCAACTGCAAAATAAATTTATATCATTTAAAGTCGAATTGATAGATCAATTAACCGGAGCTATTGTTGCAGAATTGAACAATATTCAAATGGATGGTAATAGCATCGAAAAATTAAAATCAAAAACTTTTAGTTTTAATATAACCGGTTTACCTTCTTCATCATTAGCTATGAGATTAAAAGTAAATAATGATCTTGAACCTGAATATGCTGCAGCAATAATAAAATCCGATGAAAGCGTGCTTTTAAAAAACAATCCTATTGAATTAAACTTATCCGGCACAGCAGTTATCACAGAATATTCATTGGAACAAAACTATCCTAATCCGTTTAATCCAAATACAACCATTAAATTTCAGATACCAAAAGACGGATTTGTTACACTTAAGGTTTATGATATACTTGGTAATGAATTGGCTACTCTTATTAATGAAGAAAAAACAATAGGAAACTATGAGGTAAACTTTGATGCAAGTAAGCTTGCAAGTGGTGTTTATATTTACAAAATACAAGCAGGTGAATTTGTTTCATCTAAGAAAATGTTGCTTCTCAAGTAAACATCTTATTCAAAACCTTCGAGGTCTTTAAACCTCGAAGGTTAATAAATTATCTAAACACTTTTGATATTATAACCGCTGCTAAAGATAGAACCGAGCAACGTCCATATTGCAGCAAAGAAAATTATCATTAATACAATTACAATAAGCATCATAATAAGTGTTGCCTGTGCCCAGGTTTTTTTGCTCGGATGTGTGCTATCACCAAATGCCCATACAAATATCATAATAATTCCAACTAACGGAATTGCCTGTATGATGAAAGTAATCAGCCAATCACCAATTGTCATCGGTTTGTAATTGTTGCTAAAACCTGTAGTTAAAGAATCCATCTTACCTCCTTAAATGTTATTGTTAAGCTAAAGTAATATATCTCTTTGCAAAATTAGATTTAATATGTTTTAGTGACAACAAAAGAATAATAATTATTTACAGAATCTTCATAAATTTCAACAGTTAACTATCATAAAATATTATTCTTAAAAGTGGGAAAAGCCCTTCGCTTTTATTCTTCACATTTAAAAATTTTCTTTGATTATTCTTCAAATTCCTCATATTTCAGCTTATTTGCTTGGTATTATTATTGGGTAAATCTTTTAACTTAAATCTATGAAATTCAAATAAAACTAAACGGATTAAAAATGGAAAGAAAAAAAATTACGATCGATGGCAATGAAGCAGCTGCGTATGTTGCATATAATACAAACGAAGTAATTGCTATTTATCCAATCACACCCTCTTCAAATATGGGCGAATGGTGCGATGCCTGGGCTGCAGTTAATAGAAAAAATATCTGGGGAATTGTTCCCTCTGTTAGTGAATTGCAAAGTGAAGGCGGTGCATCAGGTAGTGTGCACGGAGCATTACAAACAGGGGCTATTACAACAACATTTACAGCATCACAAGGATTGCTGTTAATGATTCCAAATATGTTTAAGATTGCCGGTGAGTTAACCTCAACAGTATTTCACGTTTCAGCAAGATCAGTAGCTGCTGCAGCACTTTCGATCTTTGGTGATCACTCAGATGTTATGGCAACACGCTCAACAGGTTTTGCATTGTTGTCTTCAAACTCAGTTCAGGAAGTAATGGACTTTGCTCTGATTGCACAAGCAGCAACATTGGAAGCAAGAGTTCCGTTTATCCATTTCTTTGATGGATTCAGAACTTCTCACGAAGTAATGAAAATTGAAGAGCTGACTAAAGAAGATATGAAAGCAATGCTTGATGAAGATCTTATCCTTGCACATCGTAAGAGAGCTTTAACTCCTGATAATCCGGTTATGAGAGGTACCGCTCAAAATCCTGATGTTTATTTTCAGGGCAGGGAAACTGTAAATCCGTTTTACATTGCTTGTCCGGGAATAGTACAAAAGTATATGGATAAGTTTGCAAAGCTTACAGGGCGGCAATATCATCTGTTTGATTATGTAGGTGCGCCGGATGCAGAGAGAGTTATTGTTATGATGGGTTCCGGAAGTCAGGCTGCTGAAGAAACAGTTGAATATCTGGTTAACAAAGGAGAGAAAATTGGTTTGATTAAAGTAAGATTATACAGACCATTTTCGGTTGATCATTTTATTAAAGCACTTCCTAAAACTGTAAAATCAATAGCTGTTTTGGATAGAACAAAAGAGCCGGGCTCAAGCGGGGAACCGTTATATCTTGATGTTGTTAATGCTATCTCTGAAAGATATATGGCTGGAGAACTTCAGTTCGCTTATCCGAAAATTGTTGGCGGCAGATATGGATTATCTTCAAAGGAATTCACACCCGCGATGGTTAAAGCAGTTTTTGATAACTTATTAAAAGAAAAACCAAAAGCTCACTTTACTGTTGGTATTATTGAAGATGTTACTCATAGCAGTCTGGATTTTGATCCAACATTTTCAGTTGAAGCTGATGAAACATTCCGTGGCAAGTTTTATGGACTTGGTGCCGACGGTACGGTTGGTGCAAATAAAAACTCAATTAAGATTATTGGTGAAGGAACTGATTATTTTGCACAAGGTTATTTTGTTTATGATTCCAAAAAGTCTGGCTCAACTACAGTATCTCACCTTAGATTCGGACCAAAAGAAATAAAATCAACTTACTTAATTAATAAAGCTCATTTTATTGCTTGTCATCAACAGGTGTTTTTAGAGCAATGGGATATGCTAAGAGAGGCAAGTGAAGGCTCAACATTCTTATTAAACACTAAGGTTGATAAAGAACATGTCTGGGATTCTTTACCGGAAAAAGTTCAAAAAGATCTTATTGATAAGAAAATGAAATTCTGGATTATTGATGCTTATAAAGTAGCAGAAGAAACAGGAATGGGCGGAAGAGTTAATACAATTATGCAGACTTGCTTCTTTGCTATTTCAAACATCTTTCCGCAGGCAAAAGCAATTGATCTGATAAAAGATTCAATTAAGAAAACTTATGGCGCTAAAGGCGATAAAATAGTTCAGATGAACTTTGACGCTGTTGATAAAACACTTGAGAACCTGTTCAAAGTTCAGGTTCCGGATAAGATAACCAGTACAATCAAGATGCAACCGCCGGTTTCTGGTGATGCTCCTGATTTTGTTAAAGAAGTTACAGCAAGAATTATTGCCGGCGAAGGCGATCAATTACCAGTCAGCAAAATGCCGATTGATGGAACATTCCCGTTATCAACAACAAAATGGGAAAAGAGAAATATAGCATTAGAAGTTCCTGTTTGGGATAAAGAAATATGTATCCAATGTAATAAATGTGTTATTGTATGTCCGCATGCAGCTATACGTGCAAAAGTGTATGAAGAAAAAGATCTTAAAGGAGCACCGGAAACATTTAAGTACACAAATTTTAAGTCGAAAGATTACGGTGAAAATATGCTCTACTCATTACAGGTAGCAGTAGAGGATTGTACTGGTTGTGAGCTTTGTGTTGATGTTTGTCCTGTTAAGAATAAAAAGGAAACAAAGTTAAAAGCCATCAATATGTCTGAACAGCTTCCAATACGTGAGCAGGAAAGATTGAACTGGGATTTCTTCTTAAATATTCCTGAACTTGACAGAAGAAAAATTGCCGTGTCAAAAGTTAAGGATTCACAATTCTTAGAACCGCTGTTCGAATTTTCAGGTGCTTGTGCAGGCTGTGGTGAAACTCCTTATGTAAAATTAGTAAGTCAGTTATTTGGTGATAGAACGATGGTTGCAAATGCAACAGGATGTTCATCAATTTATGGTGGAAATCTACCAACAACACCATGGGCTGCAAACAAAGATGGTCGTGGACCTGCCTGGTCAAATTCATTGTTTGAAGATAATGCCGAGTTTGGTTATGGATTCAGATTAGCAATTGATAAACATAATATGCAGGCAAAAGAGCTACTTAAATCACTTGCCTCTGAAATCGGCAACGATCTTGTAGATGCTTTGATTAACTCACCGCAAAAAGATGAAGCCGATATTTATGAACAAAGAGAAAGAGTAGCAGCTCTAAAGAAAAAATTAGAAAATATGCTTAAAGCCGGCTCTAATGGAAAGACCAGTGAAGTAAAACATTTATTAAGCCTTGCGGATTATCTTGTTAAAAAATCTGTCTGGATTATGGGCGGAGATGGCTGGGCTTATGATATTGGGTTTGGCGGATTAGATCACGTATTAGCTTCAGGTAAAAATGTAAACATACTTGTGCTTGATACTGAAGTTTACTCAAATACAGGCGGACAATGTTCTAAATCTACACCGAGAGCTGCAGTAGCTAAATTTGCTGCTGCCGGTAAACCGGTTGCTAAAAAAGATCTTGGGTTAATGGCAATGACTTATGGAAATGTTTATGTTGCAAAAGTTGCAATGGGTGCAAATGATCAGCATACATTAAGAGCATTTCTTGAAGCAGAAGCATACGATGGTCCGTCATTGATAATTGCATACAGCCATTGTATCGCTCACGGTATAAATATGGGTACTGCAATGCAGAATCAAAAGGCTGCTGTTGATTCAGGTTACTGGCCATTATACAGATACAATCCTGAACTTGAAATCGAAGGAAAGAATCCGTTCAAGATGGATTCAAAAGGTCTGAAGATAAATCTAAAAGACTATGCATATATGGAAACAAGATATAAGATGCTTACAAAATCTCATCCGCAGCTTGCAGAACAACTGATTAAAGAGGCTCAGGATGATGTGATAAGAAGATGGAAAGAATATGAAAGATTAGCTGCCTATGATCCGCAAAAAGCAGAAGCAGGCGCATAATCGGATAGTTTAATATCACGGAGTTAAATCATCAGATTTAACTCCGTTTTTTAGAATTGTTAACAAAGAATTTAATAAGGTAAAATAATGGATATAACAACAACATATTTAGGATTAAAACTAAAATCGCCCATCGTTTGTTCAGCCGGTCCGTTATCTGAAAAAGTTTCCAATATACGTGAAATGGAAGATGCCGGTGCGGGTGCAGTTGTTCTTTACTCAATTTTTGAAGAACAAATTGAACACGAACAGCTTGAACTGGCTTATCACACAACAGCTCATTCAGAAAGTTTTGCTGAAGCCACTTCATATTTTCCTGAACCATTCGAATTTAAACTTGGTCCGGAAGAATATCTTAACCACATCCGCAAAGCAAAAGAAGCGGTTAATATTCCAATCATTGCAAGTTTAAATGGTAAATCTATTGGCGGATGGACTGATTATGCAAAGAAGATGGAACAGGCTGGAGCAGATGCACTTGAATTAAATATTTATTTGCTGCCAAGTGATCCGAAAAAATTCAGTACAGAAATTGAAAAAACATATATCGAAATTGTTAAAGCGGTAAAATCAACTGTTAAAATTCCTATTGCAGTAAAAATGCATCCGTTTTTCAGTTCAACAAGTTATATGGCATCTCAATTAACAAATGCCGGTGCAGATGGATTGGTTTTATTCAATCGATTCTATCAGCCGGATATTGATCTTGAAACCCTTGATGTAGTTCCGAATGTAATTTTAAGTACTCCGATGGCAATGAGACTTCCGTTAAGATGGATTGCTATGCTGTATGGACGTATCAATGCTGATCTTGCAGCTACAAGCGGAATTTACTCTGCACAGGATGTTCTTAAAATGATTATGGCTGGTGCAAAAGTTACTATGATGCTTTCATCGCTGTTAAAATATGGAATCGGACATATTGCAGATGTAACAACTAATTTAAAAGCCTGGATGGAAGAGAAAGAATACGAATCAATTGATCAGATGCGCGGAAGTATGAGCTATATGAATGTTGATGATCCTTCAAAATTTGAACGCGCAAATTATATGAAAGTCCTTCATTCATATAAGTAAAAATTTTATCGCACTTTGGTAAACAGAGTGCGGTATTGTATTGTATCCATTGCCGGCTGATGCTCAGAGGAGAATCCTGATCGTAACTGAAGCAGAATGTGAATCAACCGGCAGTGGATTTTTTATTTCCGGTTTTAAGAGGTTTAGTTATTAAAATCAATAATAACTATGATCATAATTTTCTTGCTACAACAACAACTGTCTTTAATGTTTCTACTATTCCTGAGTTATCATTAAGAGCTTCGAGAAAAACTATGTAGATTCCTATTCTTAATGTTTTATTATCATCATCCAGTCCATCAAAAACCACAGAGCCGCTTGGACCGCTTGGCTGATTATTTAATAAAGTTCTGACTAATCTTCCTTTGCTGTCAAATATTTTAATTCTTACCTGCGAGATTGGCTGAGTTAAGTTGTAATTTATTATTGTAAAGTCCTCATAGCCGTCATTGTCAGGTGAAAAAGGATTTGGGTCAATAGAAATAGTTGCTGTTTGATTTAGATTTTCTGCAAATATACTGTTCTGTAAGCCCGGTGTTCCGCCGAGTGATGCAACACTGGTGCTCCAGTTAAGCGGATCGTTTGCATTAAGTAAAGGATTAATTCTTTCCAATGATTTGTTTTTTGTTGTAGCAATATTTTGATTGTGCCATTTAGGATTATAAAAGACTGAATCAATAATATTATTTCTTACATCTTTTAGCAAAATCATTTCTCCGGTATTTACTAATCCGAGACTCGATTGATTAATTATATTTTTGTTTTCGAATCCAGTTAAATTATAATATTCAACAGTTGAGGAATCGGCAATTAAAAGAAAATATTCTTTGGGAGGAACTAAAAAACTTGTTTGTGAAAGCTTGAAAAAGTTACCGTTTTCATTCTCGATTTTCCAACCGCCAATGTTAACAGTATCACCGCTTATGTTGTAAAACTCAATAAACTCGCTGTTATAATTATCCGGATCATACATAATTTCGTTAATGATCAGATCATTTCTTTTAAACGCAGGAATATTTGTAAAAGAATTTTGTCTTCCGGGCGTGCTTCCCGTTAAATCCAATGAAATTGCCCAGTTTGTGCTGTCGTTGGTTAATTTTGTAAGTGAAATCCTTTCTAGAGAATATCCTTTTACATTGCCCCAGCTTGAACGATAAAATAAACTATCGATTATTCCGTTTCTGAAATCGTAAACCATTACTCCATCTGAAGAATTACCAAGACTGCCGAAGTTTGTATAAAAAATTTTTGAGTTAACATCGGGATATGCATTATTAAAAGAATTATCCTTAGCAATTATGAAAAACTCATTTGGAAGAATAAATACATCTTCATTTGTAATAAATCCTTTAGTCGGAGTTGTAAGCACATCGCTTATCATCCAGTTTTTAATATTTATTGAATCACTGCTTACATTTATCAATTCAATCCATTCAGGCTTTCCATCCGATGGATTATACATTACCTCATTTATCTTAATTATATTATGTGCATAACCGGGCTGAATTGATTTTTCATAATAGTTGTTTAGTGTATCTTCATCTTGTTGATATACGACTCTTACTGCAGTTAGAATCTTCTTTTGCAAATTATTGATTTTAACTGTTGATGTAACTGTTAAAGAATCACCGGATATAAGATTTTGCTGATTAACAGAAGACAAAAGTAAATCAACTACATTATTTGAATCTGAATCAATATAAAACTCAACTGAAAAATTTTGAGCAGCTTGATTGCCATTATTTTTTATTTTAGCCGTTAAAGAAATATCTTCACCGATTGTTGGAAATCTTGGATTAAATGATATTCCCGTAACTGATAAATCGAATTCCTTCGGTGTTACACTATTAATTCTTCCGGGAGTGCTTTGTTCAATATCAAAACTACTTGCCCAGTTAAATTGATTATTAGATGAATTTGTTACAGATATTCTTTCAAGTGAAAATCCATTAGTTCCGCCCCATTGATTTGAATAGAAAACAGAATCAATTGTAAGTCCGCGTTTATCTTTCAACACCACGCCGTCACGATCGTTATTAAAAGATGGCAGCGAAATTTTTAACAAGTTGGATGGAATAAATCTGTGATAATTAAATATTGATGAATCCCTTGTAAGTGTAACATATCCTTTGGGCGGAATAAAAAAATTATTTTTAATTGTAGCTTTTGCCGGCGTAGTAATTACATCCCAAACAGACCAATCTTTTAAATTGATTTCTGTCTCAGTATTATTAAAAAGCTCAATCCATTCAGGTTCGCCGCCTAACGGTGCAAACATTATTTCATTAACAACAATCGATTGATTCGGAAAACCGGGCTCAATTGTTTTGTATTTAAAATTGTTGGTTGTGTCTTGATCTGAATCAAAAATAGCTTTAACAAAGAATGCTCTCTTGGTCTGTAGATTGTTTATTACATAATTGAATTGATATACGCTTGAATCATTTTCTGATAAGCTGATGTTAGATATTATTTCAATAAATAAATCAGGTATTGAATCAAGATCTGAATCTTCAAAAAGCTCGATTGAAAATACTGCATTATTCTTGCCGATATTTTTAACAGAAGCTGAGAGAGAAATATTATCGCCGAGCAATGGAAAATTCGGATTAAAAATTATATCTGTTACTTCTATGTCATAATCTTTTTGTGTTATAGAATTAAAATCACCCGGAGTAGCTTTGTTTAAACTAACACTGGTTGCCCAATTTGTTGGGTCATTGCTTAAACCATCGGCTGATTTTCTTTCCAATGATTTTCCACCGGTATTTCCTCCCCAACCGGGCAAATAATAAACCGAATCAATCATTACTCCACGATCATCTTTGATAACAACTGCATCGCCTGTATTGTTAAGTGAAGGAATATTTGCTTTAATAATTGGTGAAGGAACATTATAGAAATTTAAAATCGAGGAATCTTTTGTTATAACTATAAATGATTTTGGATCAATAAATCTGTCAGTAGCAGTTATTGTAATTGTAGATGTTGCATCAGAAAGTTTCCAGTTTTTTAAATTTATTTGCTGATTGGTTTTATTATAAAGCTCAATCCATTCGGGTTCACCGGTTGCAGGCGCATACATAATTTCGTTTATTACAATATCATTATAAATATTACCCGGAGGATAAACATAAAATTGTTTGATCAACTGATTGTTTGAAATATTCTGATCTTCAGGAAAATTAACCTTTGCAATAATCTGATAATTACCTGCAGAAAGGGAATTAAGAATAGTTAAAACTGTTATGGAATCACCAGCTAACAAATTTGAATAATCCTGATAAAATATTCTTTCGCTTAATTCCGGAATAGAATCCTGATTTACATCATTAAATATTTCAATAGAATAATTATTTGCTGTAAGGATACCGTTATTTTTTACCTTTGCAGAGATCGTAACATTATCTCCACTGATTGGAATTGATGGTGAAAATTTCAGGGAATACAAATTTAAATCATAGTTAATTGGAGAAACTGAATTGGTAAATCCGGGTGTGCCGTTTATTACTAAAGAATTAGCCCAATTTGTTTGGAGCGTATCGCGGTTAAGAATTTTTTTCTCATCAGAAATTGCAGTTGGGTTGTTAGCAGAATAAAAATAATAATCAACTGTATCATTAGTTGAAGTTAATAGCCACAAAGGCCGGCTTGTTGTATTTGCCATTCCGGATGAGCCAAAAGAGTTATCAGCTATTTTTAAAATCAGAGCGCTTGCGGGAATCAATCCGCTGTAAATTCCTGTAGAGATATCGTAATCATTTTCAAAAATTACTGCAAAAGAATTTGGCGATAATACAGTTCCATATCCTGCATCAACAATTTGATCTGCAGTTGATGTATAATATTTAATTTTATAAAAACTTAAATCAACACTTTCTGTTGAACTCAAATTATATATTTCGATAAACTCATTATTGCCCGAAGTTGGTGCAAACATTACTTCGGAAAAAATCAGTAATGTATCCGTTTGCGAAAAACTGATTGTAGTTAGGACAGCTATAAATAAAACTATGTTTTTAAACATTTATTTCCTGAAAAATTAAATCACTTTTTCATTTTGTTCTTGGTTTTAATTCCTTGGAAGCCAATGCTTCGAATAATTTAGTCGGGATCATTCGTAAAATTTTTGCACCGATTGTTGTTTGCCAGGGAAATTCAATTATCCGTTTATCTTTTTTTAATCCTTTAATTATAATTTTACTGCCTTTTTCAACATCCATTAAAAACGGCATTTCAAATTCATTTTTGTCTGTCATTGCAGTTCTTACAAAACCGGGTTTAACAGTAATAACCTTAACATTGTATTTTTTTAATTCTATCCGTAAACTTTCTAATATAATTGTTACTGCGGCTTTGCTTGCAGCATAAAATCCGCTTTTCGGAAAACCCTTTCCATCAGCCAGACTGGAAATGCCAACAATATATCCTTTTTTGTTTTTTATAAAATCAGGAATTAACTCTTCAATAAAATAAATCTGGCCAAAAACATTTGTATTAAAAGTTGTTTCTGCTTCAGATGAATTATAATTCAGCACACTTGATCTATAAGAAACTCCTGAGTTGAGTATTGCTATATCAATATTGCCAAAATCCTTTATGATAAGTTCGATTGTATTATGAACTTCATCTTTTACAGTTACATCACATTTGTAATATTTTATTTCGGATTGCCCGCCAATTTGATTTACCAACGATTCTAAAATTTCAGTCCTTCTGGAAATTAACGCAAGCCTTGCGCCTTCAAGTGATAAATCTTTAGCAAGTTGATATCCAATGCCTGAGGAAGCACCGGTCAATAAGACTACAGAGTTTTTAAAATTCATTTACTTCTTTTTGTAATTTTTACAAAGCAAGTAATTGAATTAAGAGATTAAAATCAACCGGGTAGTAAACAAATTTTACAGGAACAGGTAAAAGATGAGAATTAGAGCAAAAAAAACGTTTCTTTAAAAAGAATTTTTAGCATATATTTTGGCACGCTAATAGCAAAAATTATTCCAATGGCAATAGATAAAATATTCGCAATAAATGACGTTTTAGTAAGGGATGAGATTGTAGAAATTCCCTTTTCCTGTGATTTGAAAAAGTGTAAGGGTGCCTGTTGTACGCTGGATAGTGAATTTGGAGCACCAATCAGAAAAGAGGAAGTTGAAGAGATTGAAAAAGTGCTTCCGATAGTTAAAAACTATCTGATGCAGAAAAATATTGATGAAATTGAATCAAGAGAATTTTACGAGATTAAAGACGGTGAAATTTTGATAAACAGCATTAATAACAAGGATTGTGTATTCTCTTACTGGGAAAATGGCATTGCAAGGTGTGCGATTGAACGAGCCTATTTTGACGGTAAAATAGATTACAGAAAACCAATATCCTGTCATCTCTTTCCAATTCGTGTTTCGGATTTTGGTGGAGATGTATTGCGTTATGAAAAATTCAGTGAATGTGCACCGGCACTTGAAAAAGGTAAAGAAGAAAATATTACAATAGCAGAATTCTGCAAAGATTCTTTAATAAGATTATATGGGGAACAATGGTATAATAAACTAATGAACTATACGGGTAAATAAAATGCTTTCACTTAGTCAACGACTTGCTCAAACACAAAAACTTTCTCCACAACAAATTCAGTATCAGAAACTGCTGCAGCTTAATACTCTGGCTTTAGAACAGCGTATAAAAACAGAACTTGAAATGAATCCTGTTCTTGAAGAAGAACTGGAAATGAGCCTTGATCAGAATGATAAAGAAAAAGATACTGATTCAGAAACTGAAATAGAAGATGAATATTCTGATAAGGATAACGAAGAGTTTGCTTTGGAAGATTATATGAATGATGATGACTTTGATCATGAAAGGATCAACCGGAGTCCTGATGAAGAACTATATCAACCGCTTGCACCGCAAAGAGAAACACTAAGTGAACATTTAACCGAACAGTTAAGGCTGCTTCATCTGGATGAAGACCTTTATATCCTTGGCGAAGAAATAATCGGTAATCTGGATGAAGACGGATATTTAAAAAGAGAGCTTCCGGAAATACTTAACGAGCTTGAAATGTTCGAGCACATTAAGGTTGAACCGCAAACTGCCGAGGATTTACTTAAACGGATTCAGAAATTTGATCCGATTGGTATCGCAAGCAGAAGTTTAAAAGAATGTCTTATAGTTCAGTTAAAAGAAAGTAAATCCGATCCTTATAACAAATATCTTGCAATTAAAATGCTTGAAGATCATTATGATGAATTTACTAAAAGGAGATTCGATCTTATCAAGCAAAGAATGAATATGACTGATGTTAGTCTGAAAGATACTGTTGAACTTATCCAGACTATGAATCCAAAACCCGGCGAAGGGAATATTTCATCTATGGAAATGAATCAGGTTACTCCTGATTTTATTGTAGAAAAAGTCGATGAAAACTGGGTGATAACTCTTAATGATAAAAGTATGCCTTCTGTAACGATCAGCAAACAGTATCTGGAAATGTTTAATTCAAACAAGAGAACAAAAAGAAATAACAGGGAAAGAGAAACATATAAATTTTTACGAGAAAAATTTGAATCAGCAAAATGGTTTATTGCATGCATACAGCAGCGCCGTGAAACCCTGATGAAAATAATGCGTGCAATTCTCGAAAGACAATATATGTTTTTTGAAAAAGGACCAAAGTTCCTTAAACCAATGATCTATAAAGATATTGCTGAAGAAATTCAGATGGATATTTCAACTATAAGCAGAGTTGTTAATGGTAAGTATGTGCAGAGTCCGATGGGAATACACGAATTGAAATATTTCTTCAGCGAAGGTTTATCTACAGATTCCGGTGAAGATGTTTCCAACAAGCACATTCGTGAAAGATTAAAAGAGATAATTGAACACGAGAATAAAAAAGCACCATTTAGCGATGATAGACTTGCTGATTTATTAAATGCTGAAGGTATTCATATCGCAAGAAGAACAGTAGCCAAGTATCGTGAGCAATTAAAGCTTCCTGTGGCACGCTTACGTAAGCAGATGATGTAAATGCAATATTTGAGGGATGTTGTTACTATAATATTTCTTTTAGCACTTTATGGATTTGTTCATTCAGTGCTGGCATCTGAAAAGATAAAATTAATTTCTAAAAAACTATTCGGAAAATTCATAGCCTTTTACAGATTGTTTTTTAACATTTTTGCTTTGCTCAGTTTGTATTTTATCTGGGAAACAGCACCTCATCCTTCGCTGCAGATTTATCAATTACCTCCACCGTATGATTATCTTGTTTTAATCCCGCAATTGGCAGCAATGGCTGGATTAATATGGTGTTTTAAATATATCAGCATAAAAGAGTTTTTGGGCTTTAACCAGATTGAGAGATTATTAAATAACGAATATTCTGCTGATGATCTTGATGAAAGATATACTTTACGGATCAAAGGACCTTATAAATACAGCCGGCATCCGATATACTTTTTTTCAATCATATTTCTGTTATTCAGAGCTGAAATGAATTTGTCTTATCTCACAATATTCATATCATTTACGGTATATTTTTATATCGGATCATATTATGAAGAAAAAAAATTGGTTAGGCTTTTTGGTGATGTTTATTCAAATTACCAGAAGAATGTGCCAAGAATTTTTCCAGTTAAATTAAAATTTATATCAAAATAAATTTTTGGTTGGTTTACCGGCATATTAAAACAAAATATTATTTAATCAGTCAATATTTCAGTTGGTTTTCTTGCTGTTAAATATTACTAAATTTGTGGTACTTAAATTCAGGGATACTTATTTATGAAACAAAAATTAAGATCAACAACAATATTGGGTATTATACACAACGGAGTAGCTGCACTTGGTGGTGATGGTCAGGTGTCTATAGGTAACACTGTTATGAAGCACAATGCAATGAAGATAAGAAAAATTGCTAACGGAAAAGTGCTTTGCGGTTTTGCAGGTGCTTCAGCAGATGCTTTTACACTTATGGAAAGATTTGAAGATAAACTTGAACAATATCGCGGAAATGTTAATCGTGCTGCTGTTGAACTTGCTAAAGACTGGCGAGCAGATAAATATCTGAGAAGACTTGAAGCGATGCTTGCAGTCATCTCAAAAGACACTGCACTTGTTGTTTCAGGAACAGGAGATGTTATTGAACCTGATGATCAGATCGTTGCAATTGGTTCAGGTGGAATGTATGCACTTGCAGCTGCGCAAATGTTAAAAAAGCATAGCAAATTATCCGCAAAAGAGATTGTGCAGGAATCACTAAAAACTGCGGCGGATATTTGCATTTATACAAACGATAAAATTAATGTTGAGGTTATTGATTAATTATGGCTAACAAATCCGTAGAAAAGAAAGTTTTTACTCCTTCTGAGATAGTTAAGGAATTGGATAAATATATAATCGGACAGACAGAAGCAAAACGAGCAGTTGCAATTGCAATCAGGAATCGCTGGAGAAGGCAGCAGGTAAAAGATGTACTGCGCGAAGAAATTATGCCAAATAACATAATACTTATAGGACCAACCGGAGTTGGTAAAACAGAAATTGCCAGAAGATTAGCCAGATTATCTCAAGCTCCTTTTGTAAAAGTTGAAGCATCAAAATTTACTGAGGTTGGTTATGTTGGCAGAGATGTTGAATCAATGGTGCGTGATCTGGTAGAAGTAGGTGTTAATCTTATCAAAGCAGAAAAAGCTACAGAGGTTCAGGCTAAAGCTGAAAAACTTGCGGACGAACGGATACTTGATATTTTAATTCCTCCAATCAGAAAAACACAAACAAATTCGATTAATTCTGAAGGCGAAGAACAACAAGTGAACGAAAATGAAAACGAAGCTTTCCAGAATAAGAAGACACGTGAATGGATGCGTGAAAAAGTTAAAAGCGGTGAGATGGATGACAGATTGATTGAATTTGATTCTCAGGTACAGCCTTCGATTGGAATGCAGGTACTTGGTCCATTTGGTATGGATGATATGGGAATTAATATTCAGGAAATAATGGGCAGCATTGTGCCCAAAAAGCGTAAGAAAAGAAAAACCACTGTTAAAGAAGCACGTCAACTGCTTGCGCAGGAAGAAATGCAAAAGTTGATTGATATGGATGCTGTTCAAAAAGAAGCTATTGAGCGTGTTGAAAACTCAGGAATGATTTTTATTGATGAGATTGACAAAGTTGCCGGTGGTGGTAAAGGTCACGGTCCGGATGTTTCCCGTGAAGGCGTTCAGAGGGATTTACTACCGATTGTTGAAGGCTCAAATGTTAATACAAAGTATGGTGTTGTAAAAACCGATCATATTTTATTTATTGCATCGGGTGCATTTCATGTTTCGAAGCCATCAGACTTAATTCCTGAATTACAGGGAAGATTTCCAATTCGTGTTGAATTAAACAGCCTTTCGGAAGAGGATTTTATTCAGATATTAACCACTCCGCAAAATGCACTGCTTAAACAATACAGCGCTTTGCTTGAAACAGAAGGCGTTAAATTAAGTTTCAGTGAAGACGGAATAAAAGAAGTTGCACGTATTGCAACAGAAGTAAACGAACAGGTAGAGAATATCGGTGCAAGAAGATTACATACAATACTTACAACTCTGCTGGATGAAATATTATTTGATGTCCCTGATAAGATTCCATCAGATACTGTAAAGATTGATGCGAAATTTGTAAAAGAAAAACTTGAAAAGATCGTTAAGGACAGAGATTTAAGTAAGTTTATTTTATAATGTTTTTTATTCTCCTTAATTAAGGGGGATTTTTATTGCAAATAAGGAGGTATCAATTGAATAAATTTTTATTTGCTGCAATCTTAATATTATCTGCTTGTTTGTGCTTTGCACAATCTGATTTTACCGCTTCGATAAATGGAACGATAATCCGGGATAAAACAAACCCGAAAGCTAAAACAGAATCTGAGAATGGGATTTATTGGTGTACTTATGATATAAAAGAAGTTACCGATGAGATGCGGAAACTTACAAACTTCAGGTTTTTTGAAAATGATATACTTCTGTTCACGCTTTTGGAAGTTCCCGGTTCAGATGTTGAAATTTCAAATTATGGTAATATTGTTTTTTATGATCATTCCTATCATTTCAATAGAAAATTAAAACTGCATTTTTATTCAAAAGAGGGGAACAAACTGATTGAACAAGAATATCTGAACGCAAACCTTTTTGGTTTTTCATCATCAGGTAATTTATTTGGAGTGGGTTCGCCTGATGGAATACAGATATTGTTTATGAAAGATTTATCTGTGCAGAATTATCCTAAGGGATTTCAATTTGCTGTTTCTGAAGATGATCAATTAGTTGCAATTGCATCTGAAAATAAAATTGATGTCTTTAATAAAAATGTATTACTTAGATCAATTAATACCAGATTTACTTACACCAGAAAAATTGTGATTTCGTCGGCGAATGATTTTGTTGCTGCGATTGATAAGAAAAATCTGAAAGTATATTCCATATCGGATGGTAAGCTTAAGTTCTCAGAATCTGCCGAACCAGGTACATCTTACAGAGATTTGAAAGTTATTGATAACCAGATTGCCGCAGGGATTCATTATAAAACAAAATCTGAGTCGAGAGGCGAAATAATTTTATTTGATTTAAAAGGAATTAAACAGGAATCACTGATTGGTCAAAATAAATATCTTAAAGAATATCCTGCATATAAACCTTCCAACAAAAATGGTGCATATAATCCAATTCCGTGGCCCTTTGCACCGTTTGATAGTATGAGGACAGTGTGGAATCATTATGAACAACATATGGGGGGATATGGTTCAGCTTATTCGTATTTACATCAGGGGTTGGATTTAATTACACCAATAGCAGAACCAACTTATGCAGTAAAAGATGGAGTTGTAAAGTGTGTGCTGACATTGGGCGGCGATATATACTGGCGACTGGCAATCAGCGATTCAAATACAGAAGACAGATCAAATGGATGGCTTTATGCACATCTTATTGAAAACACGATTCAGGTTGATGTTGGTGATACTGTAAGGCAGCACGATTATCTTGGTGATATAATTGCCTGGACTTCAGAATGGGGTCATATTCATTTTGTTGAGATAAATGATTCAGGTTTAGTTTGGTTTTATGATGATGATGAATGGGGTATAAACTTTAATCCGCTGCTTGCATTAACGCCGGTGCAGGATACAATTCCGCCTGTAATTGACAATGTATTTCCGGATCAGAAGTTTGGTTTTTGTATCAATGAAACCAGCAGTTATTTGGAACCCGATGAATTAGCAGGAAATGTTGATATTATAGTTAAAGTATTTGATTATGCCGGCAATTCTATTTGGCAGCAGCCTGCATTTAGAATAGATTACTGGATAAAAAGGATTTCAGATAATGAAATTATTATTCCACGTAAAATGTCTCACATTTTAAATCATTCATATCCGTTTTATTCAGGTGGGAATTTTGAGCCTTACGCAACCGTGCTTTATAAAAGAGATAATATTTTAGTCCCATCAAGCTGGATGGATACCCAGAGGAATTTCCATCACGTTATCACCAACAGTAATGGTGACTCAATAATTACAATTGAAGAGAAAAATCTGTCGCTTAATACTGCTGATTATTATGATTCATATTACAGGATATATGTTGAAGCATTTGATCAGTCAGGTAACTCAACAATCGATAGTATGGATGTATATTTTAATAACGGAATATCATCTGTAAATGATTTAGTTACTCCAAACAAATTTGCCCTTCACCAGAACTATCCAAATCCATTTAATCCTGTTACAGATATTAAATATGTAATAGGCAGTAATCAATTTGTTCAATTAAAAGTTTACGATGTTTTGGGCAGATTGGCTGCAACTCTTGTTAATGAATTTAAACCAGCAGGTATTTACGAAATCAAATGGAATGCTGAGGGATCATCAAGCGGAGTTTATTTCTATCAGTTAAAAACAGATGAATTTATTGAAACCAGGAAAATGATTTATCTTCGATAACGTTTTTATCAACATTGTTTAAGATTTCTGACAGTTTTGTCGTTAGGCTGGTTTACAGAGAAATAATAAATCGTATTATTAGAAGTTTCTGTTCATTATTGATGTTAAACATAATATTTTTTAAAAAAAATATCTTTTCTAATTGATCAAACAAAATAAAATTATAATATTAGCAGTCAAGTAACATCAAAATGTATTATAGGTCTGGGAAAAATAATTTGCCCGGCAAAATAATAGGAGTAAAGTTCCTTAAGAATACTAATTTTGATCAGCAGCTTTAAGATTTAACTATTTCAGGAACAACAAATTTTTTAATTACTTCCGTCCGATCATTTACTGTGTTTAAAATTAAGCAGATGATTAAAAAATTATATTTTAAATTTTCAAACAGATATTTGTACTTAACTAATTAAACATTATTTCAAAACCAGCGAGGGTAAAATGAATACATACCTACGAAAGCAATTATCATTGTTTATTGCACTTATTCTGATAAACTTCTCATTTGCACAAAAGCCGCCTGTTATATCATCATTGCAATTAGTACCTGATGAATCTGAGGTTACTTTTGTAAAAAATAATATGAGAATTAATCAGGAAACCGGAGTTCCGGTAGCTCTTTACAAACCGGATTATGCGGTAACAAAAGATTCACCGGAAAAAATGGCGCAGCAGTATCTTTCTGAAAATCATGATCTATTTAAATTTTCTGCCGGATTATCTGAGTTGAGATATTTAACAACCAGAGAAACACCAGCCGCTTATCACGTTCACTTCGATCAATATATAGGAGAGTATCCTGTATTAAATTCCAGAATTAATGTAACGATCAGTAAAAATAATCGTGTTGTGTTTGTTACCAACGGATCTAAGATAAATTACAATTCAAAAGTTGTAAGCGATCTTGAAAGAATTAACATCAGCTCCGAACAAGCATTAATTCTGGCAAAGAGATATTTAGGAGTAAAAGGTATAATCAATTTTGAAAAAAGTGAGCCAGGTATCTATTATAATAAAGGAACCTTCAGGCTGGCTCAGGTTGTAACAATAGTTCCATCCGAAGAACTATTTGGTGAGTGGCAGATTTTAGTTGATGCACAAACCGGCGAAATTTTCAGAGCTGAAGATGTTGCTTGTTATGATGATCCGGTAAAATATAAACCGGAACTGGTTGAAGGAAGCGGTTATGTATTTGCACCTGATCCGATTACGCATGCCAGAACAACTTACGGTACACCGGGATTTGTAGATAATAATGATGCAGATTCTGATTCACTTACTTTTCATCGTGAGTTAGTGGCACTGCACGACATTACTTTTGAAGGCGGTGTATATGTATTAAAAGGTCCCTGGGCAGAAATCAGAGATTTTGAAGCACCATTTACCGGTCTGCATACTAATCCAACAAGTGATTTCTTTTTTACAAGAAGTAATAAATCTTTTGAGGCAGTTACTGCATATTATCATGTTGATAATGCAATGAGATGGATTAACAACACACTTGGTATTTCATTACATCCGTTTCAATATACCGGAGGCGTACGATTCGATCCACACGGATTAAACGGGGATGATAATGCTCATTACATTCCTAGTACCGGACAGATTGCCTGGGGCGATGGCGGCGTTGATGATGCTGAAGATTGCGGTGTTATTTTACACGAACTTGGACATGGACTCCATGATTGGTTAACAAATGGTTCTTTATCTCAGGTTCAGGGATTGAGTGAAGGATGCGGCGATTACTGGGCTTCTTCTTATATAAGAAGTACCGGCTATTGGACTCCTTCTGATCCTGCTTATAACTGGGTTTTCATTTGGGATGGTCATAATCCAATCTGGCCCGGCAGAATAACAAACTATCCGGCACATTATCCTGAAGGATTAACAGGAGTAATTCACACTGATGGTCAAATGTGGGCTTCTTCATTGATGTCTATTTATGATTTAATCGGAAGAAACGCAACTGATAAGAATTTTCTTACAGCACTTTCGATGACAAACAGCGGCTCCAATCAGCAGGATGCAGCAAATGCATTTATCTCAGCTGATCAATTGAACTATGGTGGAAGTAATCTTGTACATATAATTCCTGTTTTTGCTGATCGGGGCTATATTAGTGGTCCTGTTACAGCTGATTTTATGGCTGATGTTACTGTTGGTAATGCTCCATTAACTGTACATTTTACTGACTTATCAATTTCTCAGCCAAACCCAATTACTTCATGGCAGTGGGATTTTAATAATGATGGTATAGTTGATGCTACAGATAAAAATCCAACCTGGACTTATACAAATTTTGGTTATTATACAGTTAAGCTTACTGTTTCGGATGGCACTTATTCCAGTACTAAAACCAAAGCAAATTATATCAAAGTTACAGATCCAAATGTTTTCGAATGGTGTGAAGGATTTACTAATTTAAGTAATTGGACTGTTGTTGGACCGCAAGGTATGAGTAATTGGTCAACTGTTAATACGACGAATGCGGGCGGCACAGCACCAGAGTTAAGATTGGGCTGGAGCCCTCAGTTCAATGGTACATCAAAAATCAGGTCATCTGTAATTAATTTACCTGATAATCAAAACGCACTATTTTCATTTAATTATTATTTTGATTTCTTCTCATCTCCAAGCGGTACAGTTACAGTTGGTGTAACTTATAATGGAGGATCAACGAGCACTTTAATATATAATCAGGTGGATGCTACAGGGAATATTGGCCCGCAGTTAATTACCGGAAGCTTTACAACTCCGGCATCGGGCTCACAAAACGCACAATTAGAAATCACCTTTTCCGGAAATTCATTTAATTATGATTATGTATATTGGGACAATTTATGTATTCAGTATCTTATCCCTGTTGAGTTAACATCGTTTACCGCAATTGCAAATGGAACTGAAGTAGAATTGAACTGGCAAACAGCAACAGAAACCAATAATCAGGGATTCGAAATTGAAAGAATGAGTGAGAATGGACAGTTCGAAAAAATTGGATATGTTGCAGGATATGGAACTACTACAGAATCCAAAACTTATTCATTTACGGATTCTAAACTAAGTGAAGGAAAATATACATACAGACTTAAGCAGATAGATTATGATGGTACTTTCAGCTATTCAAATGAAGTAAATGTTGAGGTAGAGCTTCCGATTGAATATTCACTCGAGCAGAATTATCCGAATCCATTTAATCCGGGCACTACAATAAAATATTCAATCCCTGCTGATGGATTTGTAAAACTTTCGGTCTATAACCTGCTTGGTGAGGAAGTAGCAAATCTTGTTAATGGTCATCAGAAAGCGGGCAGATATGAAGTTAATTTTAATGCAGGCAGCTTATCAAGCGGAATGTATGTTTATAGATTAGAGACACAGAATTATGTATTATCAAAGAAACTGATGTTGATGAAATAATTTTGTAGCTAAAACTTAACAGAAAACATTAAAAGAGGTTGTCTCACAACAGTCAACCTGAATTCATTGCAAAATATGAAATCAGTTCAGGCTGACAAAAAATAAGTTTTGAGACGCCTCTTTTTTATTAAATCTTTTCGTTGTAAGGACAATGCCTGCAGCCGCTTCCGCAGCAATATCCGCGTTTAAGTAGAAACTCAGCAGTTAGAACCGCAAATCCGGTTTCAGGATCTATATAGATGTCATTATGTTGTTCAATTGCTTCTTTATGGAGTCTGATAATCTTATCATAATTAGGATAATTTTTATTAAGCCTTGAGATTGTGTAAAGTTTTTCTTTTGGTATTTGTTCAGTCATAAAATAAAGTGTTTATTCAAAGTTCAATCAAATATATAAAAAGTTTTCAATGTTTTAGTAAACCACAGATAAATAGTAATGTCCGCTAATCAGATGTTGGGTTTGTTTGTACTAATTAAGTAAATAAAGTTTTACTTTGAAAATATATTTGAATCGAAGATTTGTTTATTCTATGATTAATTATAAATGATAATTTTTCACTTCGATTTTAAAAGTAAAAAAGGCTAAGTAGGCTTAAGAATATTAAAGAGGCAGATATGTTAAAAATAAAATTATTAATCGCATTTTTAGTTTTGTATTCTTTTAATGTTTCCATTGCACAACAGGATTCATCAAATACTAATGATGAATGGGACTGGCATTGGAAGTGGAATGAAAGCAGCGATTGGAAGGATTTCAAATACTGGAATTTTGATTTTGATAACACACATCCGGCTATTTCTTTGCAATATGGATTGAGCAGCATTAATCGACACGATATTCAATCGAAATTTTTAAATCCTAATCTTATTGAGTTAAAGCTTGGCTATATAAAAGAAAGGGATTTTGAAAATTCAGATTACATAATAGATCACAGATATAAATACATATATCTTTCTAATGAATCCAACAAACTTGCCGGCAAAGAAGCTATCGGTTCAGAGATAGCGGCTGATATGTGGAGATTTGGTTTTGGCAGATTACATGGTTATGGATATAAAGTCGGTGAAAACTCTGCAATTATACCTTACTATTCTTATACACTGAACTGGTCCAATATTGATTTTAAATATCCTGAAAATCAGTCGCTTATTAATAATGATGATATTGAAAAACTTAATCTCTATGATAAATCATTCAGATTCGGAACAAGCAGTGAAGGTGGAGTCCGTTTTAAATTAATCGAGAACCTGATACTGGATGCAGGATATGAGCGATCAGTTGTTTTTCAGAGACATCTTTTCTGGAAGTGGGCAGGCAGTGGATTACTTGAAGCAGCCGCACAGGGCTTGCTTGATGGATTTATCAATAAAATATTTAAATCATCTCCCGCAGCCGGACCGGTTGTAAATTTTTTACTAAAGAATGCTTTAGCTTACGGCATTTATGAATTGAGAAAAGATAAAATGAACTGGCCATTTAAAAGCGAAGCACCAATTACTTATGATCAATTTAAATTTGGTGTAACTTTTGTGTTTTAGTCAGTAAAAGTGATTTTAATATTCACAATCTCTGATGAACTTCCTGTTCTGACTGGTGGGCCCCAGGTACCTGCACCTGAAGAAACATAATAATGTGTTTCCTCTTTTTTAAGGTAACCCCAGCTAAGTTCATAAATCATATTTGTAATTATATTGGCAGGCCATATCTGCCCGTGATGAGTGTGTCCGGAAAGCTGCAGATCAATTCCATTTTGCTCAGCTTGTTCAAGTTTAACAGGAGTGTGATCCAATAATATTTTAGGAAGATTATTATCAAGATTACTGACAATTTCATTTAAACTTTTTCTTTGCTTATTGGTAAACTGAGGCATTGCAACATCTTCTCTGCCAATTACATAAAAACTGCTGTCAATTAACTCCGAAGAATCCAGTAGGAGTTTTATTCCGAATTGCTCTGCATAAGTATCGGAGGATTTTACACCATTTATAAATTCGTGATTACCATTTATTGAATATATACCATATTTTGGTTTTAGTTTATTAAATGATTTGCCGATTCCTCTTTGATTTAATATTTCAGCTCTATCATCAACAATGTCACCAGCTAACAATACTATATCCGGATTAAGAGAATTTATTTTATCAACAATTCTTGTAAGAAGTTTTTCTCCATCTATCGGTGAAAGATGAATATCTGAAGCCATTACAATATTTAATTCTGATATTTTACTGTTGCCTTTTGGAATTGAGAGTTCAAGCTCTTTTATTTTTATATCGCGTTTATTAAGGTTGCCGAAAAAAACAATCATACTTACTAACAGGATTATAAATACTGCTGTTATTTTTTTAGCAGCTTCATAATTATTTGTGATTAAATCAGGGAAAAAGCTGAACCATCCGTTAAGCAATCTTAGAGTATCAATTAAAAGCAAAACAAGAATAAAGTAAACAAAAAATGCAAACCAAAAAGCTCCAACACTAAGAATTATATCATACAATAAAGGCGGGAGAACTGTATATAACAATTTAGCTAAAACATATCCATAAGCAATTAAAACGAACAAAACTGCATAAGGAATTTTCAGATATGAATAAGCAGCTAAAACCTGCCAGCCTCTGATAAAAATATAATAGTTAAGTGTTGTATAAACAGTAAAAAATATAATAAAGAATAATGCCATAATTTAACTTAAAATTTTAGTGCGAAAGCTAACCATATTTTATAAATATAAACTTGGTAGGTATCACAAAACTGAATGGTTCTGAAGAAGTTAAATTGTAAAAAGTTTCTGAAAAAGATTATTTAATAATTAATGTTCCAATAAATTAAGTAAAATCATTTTTGCCGATTGGCTGATTGTAATTAAAAAATCTGAAGCTGTTTCCTTTTTTAATTTCATAATAGAATAAAATTATTACCGGTAAATGCTGGATGTATTTTAAGTAGTCGTTCATTGGATTCAGATGATAAAGCGGAATTAAAAAAGCATACATCAATAAAGAATATTTCGGACTGAAGACGAGCGGCAATATCATCCATGTAACATACCATGGAAACTGTGTGGGACTGATAAGAAATGCAATCGCAATAACAAGTACGATTTTGTTCATCAGGTCATAATTATTATTTGCCGGTTTTCTGATTAACAGAAGTATTGTAAAAATAATTATTCCAGTAACAATCCATCTTGCAATACAATCAGCACACACATAATAGATTTTAAAGGTATCTGTAAACAAAGTTATGCTGTCTTTTAGAAGCGTATAAAATGCTGCATTGTTAATCCAGTTAGCTGCATATTTTATTAATCCCTGATTTTCATCAACTCCGGCACGTAAAACAGGAATGAAGATGATGGTAAGAAATAATCCGAATACTGCCAGATTTATTATGAGTTTTATTTTTTGATTAAAGAATTTTCTTAAGAATAATGGCAGTAGTAATATTGGCCAGAGTTTAAATCCAACTGCGAAAGACAATGTTACCATTGCAGTAATGTGTTCATCTTTAAGAAAATAATAAATAGAAATTGCTGTAAACAACAATGCAAACAAATCATAGTGTGCTGAGTTATAGAACTCGTGAAGCACAATCGGATTGAGCCAGTAAATAGCAGCAAAAGAATATGGAAGCTTCAACTCTCTGAGTATCCTGAAAATGAAAAACAGAAGAAAAATATCTCCGATTAACAATACCAGTTTCCAGCCTGATAAACTCCACGGATATAAATAATATGAAAATGCAAAAACTATTTGAGCTAAAGCAGGATAAGGCGTATTCATTTTAGGGTGATTAATCTTTTCTATTAATCCGTTGGATTTTTCAGAAAGAGTTAAAATTTCTTTAGGTACACTAGGGTTCTTTTCAATAACTTCTTGTGGACTGAATACATAAGGATTAAATTCATTAGCAGTTACTGCACCGTCCCATAAATATCTGTAATAATCATCATCAAGGATTGGCGAAGAGGGGATAAGGATCAGTCGTGCAAACAGTCCTGTGAAAATTATCCAGGCTATCCAGCTTTCTTTAAGTTGAAGTTTTGTGATGTTAATAATAGCAACGAAGAAAAGTATTCCGACTAAAATTCTCTGTGAAACAAATAATATTTTTTGTGAATTAGTTGGCTGTGCTTCATAAGTTAAAGTATGCGAGGCAAAAAGAATATATAAAGCATAAAGAATAACGCCAAAACCAAGAAAAATAAACAGAATATTAGTCCTGATAGATTTAGTTGAGCTGTTAATCATACTTTTAATAAAGCATTATTCCGTTGTAAAGATACGATAGATATATTAATTAAAACTTACTTTATACAGACAATAAAATAAATCAAAAAATCAAAATTATTTAATGCCGCTTCCATTTGTTTTTTTGCTGAACAAACATAGCAATTATAAAATTTAATAGCCTTTAGGTGATTAGTAAAAATTCTGATAAATGAAATAAAAAAGGTTCTCAAATAAATGAGAACCTGAAAAAGATTATAAATAGTCTTTCGATTATTTAAATAATAAAAATAATTTTATCTCTCAGACAAAGTTATATCTACTTCCTGTTTTTCGTCGTTTCTAATAATTGTTAATTTAACCTTGTCTCCGGGTTTGTGCTGTTTTAAGTAATTAGAATAATCAGTAAGATTCTTTACAGGCTTGTCATCAAATCCTATAATTACATCACCTTTTTGTAATCTGGCATTTGCAGCGGGAGAGTTTTCTGCGACATCAGCAATTTTCACTCCTTCGCCTGTAAATGTAAAATCAGGCATTGCACCTGTACTTGCATTGCGTTCTCCTGTATTCTTGTTAGTTAAAGAGTTGGTGTCACTTTGTTGTCCGGTAAAAGGCATAGGTTCAGTTCTATCAGCTAAATATTCTAAAACCTCTTTGGAAATAGTAGCAGCTTTTATTAGACCATCAGGATCAATCTTATCAGCCTTGTCTTCAGGTGAATGGTAATCAGATTTAATTCCTGTATAAAAAAGCTGAACACCGGGTATTCCTTTTTCTATAAACGCTGTCTGATCGCTGGCATCCAGATCCTGAGTTACCAATTCAGTCGGAACTCCGGTTGTAAAATTTGCACCCATAAAAATAAATTTCCACTCTCGTGCAGTATTACTATTAAGAACCATCAATTTGTTGCCGAACAATCTTCCAACTGTATCCAGATTAAGTATGGCAAATATTTTATTAACCGGATATTTTTTATAATTATTTACAAAATATCTGCTGCCGACTAATCCGGCTTCTTCTGCAGTAAAAGCAACAAAGATTATTGTTCTGGCTGGCTTAAATGATTTGCCCAGACTTTTAGCTAACTCGAGTAATACTGAAACACCGCTTGCATTATCATCAGCACCATTATGGATTTTTCCTTCATTACCTTTTTTTACATCGGGCCAGCCTAAACCAAGATGATCATAATGTGCTGAGATAACAACTGCTTCTGATAGGTCAGGATTTGTGCCCGGAATTATTCCGATAATATTTTTTAAGCCGATATTCTTTTTATCAAGTACATCCTGTGTCCACGATTGAAAATAAGTAGCATCATCACTGCCGGGTAATAAACCATACTCTTCAAATTTCTTTGCTATATAATTTGCAGCAATATCCAACTCTGGTGTTCCTATCCCTCGTCCTTTTAAATCATCTGAAGCAAGAAATTTTACAATCTCCATCATTCTTTCTGCTGAAAAGACAGGTTCCAGATAAGCAAGTGCTTTTCTGGTTTCCAATTTTACTTCTGCATTACTTTCTGCTGAAGAAATATTTTTAAACAGCGGTGAGCTGACAACAGGCCAAACTCCTTTTTCGATATTTGTTGGTTCGCTGCCGTTGAAAGCAAGATAACTGTATTTAGCATAATGCGGAAGTTTGTCATTCAGTCCTTCAACTGCAGACTTGTTACCAATTGTTAATAGTGTGATAACCTCTTTGATGTTTTTAGGATTAGAAACAGAAATGTAGAAACTATTGTCATCTGAAGAAATTTCTCTCTTCCCGAATTTTACTCCATTGCTTAGAATATCTGAACCATATTTTTTCAGTTCAGTTTTGATGACTTGAATAAATTTATTGTTTAAACCAAGCAGCATAACTGATTCATTATCCGGAAGTTCACTGATCTCGCTCTGGGATTTTACAGAGAATTTATTTTCATTTCCTTTAGTCCATAAGTCAACAAATTCTTTGTATTGCTGATAATCGGCATCTTTTTGATCAGGCAGAATGATTAGTGATTTTTTTGAACCAAATGCTTTCGTAAAAGTTGGCGGCGATTCTCTTGGATCTAATTTTCTCATCAGATCAAATTCCGGATCAATCAAAATCTTAAGAGGTTCTGAATCAACTGTAATATTGTATTTGGATTCCTTTTCATTCATTTCAACAGTTACAGTTTTAGTTCCATTCTTTGTAACAATAACAACAGGAACATCTAAAAAGAAAACTTCTTCGGGTTGTATTTGTTTAAGTGTAAAGGAAACATTGTTTGATCCTCTTATTGAATTTACCTGTACATCTTCAAGAACCAATTGAGGAGCGCCGGTACGATTAACCCATTGATTAAAAAACCATTGCCAGTCTTTTCCTGTTACTTCATCAAAAGCTTTTCTGATATCATCGAAGGAAGATCTTTTAAATTTGTTGTTGCGGTTAAAAACCTGAAAGCTTTTTATAAACTGCTCATCACCAACTTTTCTACGAAGCATGTGAAAAGTCATTGAAGTCTTTCCATAACCAATTGCTTCGCTTGGCGGATCAAAACGTGATGAAAATTTTGAAAGCGGGAAATCATTTTCAGGAGTAACATAATCAGTAAATTTCTGCAGGGTTTCACTGCGATATTCTACTGCCTGTCCGCGTTGTTCCTTTATAAGATGATCAGCCATATATGCAGTAATACCTTCACACCAGTTTCCGGATTTGAAATCTACATAAACTGAATTGCCCCAATAATTATGAAGCAGTTCATGTGGGTAAGATGAGTGAAGGATGAAAGGCAAACGAATGATCTTTTCACCCAGAAGTGTAAATGAAGGCATTCCGTAACCGGTTTCCCAGAAATTTTCAACGAGAGCAAATTTTGTATAAGGGAACGGACCAACCAGTTTTCGGTACATTTCCATGTATTGGGCAGTTGCTTCAAGATATTTATTTGCTAACGCTTCATCCGGAGTTCGTAAAAAAGCATAAGCAGTTACACTTCCCATCGGGTAATTATATTCGGTAAATGGTGCAGCAATTAAAAATATTTCTTCCTGAGGAGTTGGTGATTCCCAAGTATCAATGTGTTGCCCGTTTTTCTTTTCATCTGAAGTTCTTGTACCAACCGATACCGTTTTCCAATTTTCTGGAAGAGTAGTAGTCAGATTAAAAGAAACTAATTCATCGCCAAAATATGGAACCCAATAAGTTGAACCAGCAAGATAAACTCCTGCTTCCCAAATTATTCCTGGTGATTCACTGAATCCTCTTGCATAATTTTCTTTACTTTGTTTAATCGGTGATTCAATCTTGCCGTTATATTTAAGAATTAATTTCAAATCTCCCGAAGCATTAGGAGAAAGTTTAATTTTATAAACATTTAATTTGAGATCACTTTTTGTTCCTGCGTCATCTAAGTCCATACCGATATCTTCAGCATCAACCTGCATATCAAATTTTGTTATCATTTCTGATGGTTCAACTGTTAAAGCACTATTAAGCTTAAACTGAAGTCCTTCTTTGACTAATGATTTATCGATTGTTATTTCATCAGTGACATCCAAAAATGAAAAATCAGGTTTAATTACTACATTTAATTCATGATGAATTTGCGGACTTTGAGCGTTTATTGTAACTGCCAAAAATAGAAATGCAAATATTTTTTTAATCATAGCTACTCCATTTAACATCTATGATAAGAAATAATATACCATAGAATAAAAATTGTAATTACTCATCATCTTTAACAGGTTTGATGATGAATGACAAATCAACTTTCTCGTCTCCTCTGAGAAGAGAGAATGATAATTGTTCATCCCAGTTTTTGAATTGTAAATATTTTTTTAATTGTGTTGTATTTTCAAAAGTCTTTCCATCAATAGAAAGAATTATATCATTTTTCTTTAATCCATTTTCAAACACTATTGTTCCGGGCATTACTCTTTCGACTAAATATCCGCCGTTCTGTGGTTCGTCTTTTACACTTAATCCAAATGCCGGATATAACTCTTCTTTAACTTCTTTAACTCCCCAGATATAATCGGCATAACTTTTAACAACGATTTTATAAGGAGTATCATCGGTCATCATAAGCATATGAGGATTAGGAGATTTTTCTTTTTCCTGCATTCCTTCTTTATGCGGCATATCAGTTTTATTTTCCTCAGCTTTTTCTTTCTTTATTTCTTTTCTTATCTCCATCATGCCTTTTTCTTTTGTTTTTATCGGCACATCAACCGGAACAACAGATGCGAATGAAAAGCTGCTTCTTTTTTGAATAATTTTTCCAATACCGTTATTGTAAATTACATGACCGCTTCCAGCTAATAAAACAACTGTAGCTTCTGGGTGTTTCTGAGCAGTTCTTATTGCACTTTCGCCCATTGCTGCATCCCATAGACTTTGAGCAGGATACATATTATTAAACTGATCGGGCATAGTTGCATCCATTCCCTGCATCATTACCTTTATTAAAAATTTATGTTCGATATCAGTGGTATCAATTTGAGGGATATTTTTAAGATCTTCTTCAGTTAAACTTGCAACTCCGCTTCTACCGATTTTTGAAGTGTACTTTTTATCAATATTAGCTCCATACATTGGAATATGTTTTTCTCTTGCATAATCAAAAATGGCTTTATAATAACGATAGTTATGACCCCATGTGGTAAGGTAATCTGTTTGTTCCATAAATGTATTTGGATCGGTTTTACCGCTTACCCAATTTGCAAGCGCTTCATCCTGCTTTGGATTATACATTTCAAGTGCAAGAACTACAGGCTTACCTGCCTCATATAATCCTTTGATTACATTCAATTCAACATCGTGATAAAGCTGATTTGTATGTGATTCGCCAATCAGAACAATACGATAATTTTTAAGCTCAGAAATCATATCATCATAAGTAATCTCTTTTCCGGCTTTGGTATCAAATATTTTATCCAGTTTAACCATACAGAAATCATATTTACGATTAATATCGCCAATTGGTATTCTTTCAGAATCGAAATCCTGAGCGATAGCCGAACTGATTAAAAGAGATAAGAAAATAATTGTTGTCAAAGCTTTCATACCATTCTCCTTAGTAGTAAAATAATTTTTTCTAATTATCAAGTTTCAATACTTTAATCTGATGATTATCTAAATCAGCAATCCATAAATACCCTGCATAAACCAAAACGGCTGCAGGTCTGTTTAATTCATTTATATCAGAACCAGCTTTACCTGTGCCGGCAATAGATGTAACTCTACCTTGAGCATCAACTTTCAGAATTCTGTGTGTTCCCATATCAGCAATGTAGATGTTGCCGTTGTTATCAATAGCGATTCCGTGAGGCGTATTCAAAGTATCGTTTAATGATATAGTAGTTACACTTTTATTTGGTATCACTTTCCGGATTAAGTTGCTGCCTGCATCAGCAACAAAGATATTCTCTCCGTCAGATACAATATCTATTGCATATACAAACGAAGCTTCATCAAACCTGCCATCATCATTACCTGATTTTCCGCTTCCGGCAACTGTAGATACAATACCATCTTCTATCTGGCGCACCCGTGAGTTACCAATATCAACAACATAAACTCCGCCATCTTTTCTTAATATCACTGCGTGCGGCGAATTAAACAATGCAGAATCAGATTTACCATCTTTAAATCCTTTTTCGTTCGGTATTCCGGCCAAAGTACTGACAATAAATTCACCGTTTTTATTTTTTGTAATAGTTCTGATAATATTAGCTCCTGCTTCAGCAACATAAATAATATCATTAACGCTGTCGTATGCAACACCGTGTGGTGAATTAAATTCAGCTTCAGAAGACAAGCCATCCTTAAAACCCTTTTTATCCGGACCTCCGGCAATTGTTGTAACTTCACCATCAAGGGTAACAATCCGAACAGCATGGTTGTTTATATCAGCAAAAATTATTGAATTATTTTTATATGGTGCTAAACGGATTGGTTTGTTTAATTCGGCATTTTTGCCGTCCTTAAAACCTGCTTTTCTGTTGCCTGCTATAACTTTTAATGGATTATTCTGACCATCTATGCAGGTAGTAAAAAATGATAAAGATATTATTATATAAAGAAATAATTTTTTCATAATGTCGAAAAAGATTAGAAATAAATTCTATTGTTATTGAAATAAGTTGTTTAATTACATTTAAAATTCATTGTGAAGATATTTTTAGTGTCTGAAAATTGAAACAGCAGCGCCGGTAAAAAAAGCTATCAGCCATCCTATATATGCTATTCTCATATAATTGTAAAAGCCTTTAGTAATAGAAACCTCACTTCCGGATTTCATTCTGAATCTGATCAGAAGAACAAATACTATAATCATCAATAGTAAACCGGTGTAGCCTATAATACCATGAAGTGTAAAATATGTTTGTGTTGCACCGATCATCATAAAAGATGTTGCAATGATATCTGATATAATTGCGATAGTAATGAATGTAATTACTCTGTTTGAAGCCCGTTTTTCTTTCCTTTCGAAGAACATAAAAAGAGTGTAAAAGATAAGTGCGAGATGCACAAACAATATTCCGATTTTAATAATGTCAGCCATATAATTTTCTTTCAAGTAGTAGTGAAAATAATTATTAATTTTACTTTGAATTCCGATTTTAAATATAATTAAAAATACTAATTACTACAGGTTCTGAAATGTCTAAAGGGTCACAATAACAGATATGAAAAAGCAATTTAAAGTCTTTTTTTGACGGATAATGAATCAGTTCAAAAAGGAAATCGTTAAAGATTTTGAAACCAATCTGGTATGAAATATAATTTTCGTGATTATCAACGAGTTTGAAAGTTTTAAGATCAAATAACGGATTTGTTTCTTCAGTATAAAATAAGCCCAAAACAGGATCTGAAAAGATTAGAAAATCAATACCGGAAAACAGCTTATAAAACTGAAATGCTGTAAATCCAATATTGTTTGCGGCATCGTTTATTTTTTGATTAAGATGAACATAAAACAAAGAATAGTCAAAGCTTTCATAATCTTCCGAAATTGCCAGCAGCTTTCTTTGTCTTAACTGGCTGTTCACTCTTAAAGTAACACTGCTTACAAACATTCCGGTAACCATTCCTAAAGCAGCCGGTTGAACAAATAGATTTCGGTTACCAAAGAAAATTCCACCGAGTTGAAAATCATAATCAGATTTATGCTTCCATACAAAAAATCCTGATGGTAAATAGTCATATCTGAATGGAGTCCATCTGCCGATTGCAAACGTGCTTATGTTTTCAGATTCATCTGTGCTTTTAATATAACCGCCAAAGGCATAAAGATTAAAAGGACCTGATAAAAATGTTCCTGCGCCAAAGCGGTTATTAGTTTTGTGTTCAATTTGTCCGCTTCCTATAACAGCCATTGGAGTTAGAAAACCAAAATTATATTTCGCGGAAAAGTAATAAGATTTCAAATCAGAGTTTATGTAAGGATTTGCTCCGTGACCTAATTGATAACCGTTGTAGTATTCAAATCCGATTCGTAACCAAAGCCCCTGTACAGGGCGATATGTAAATCTTGAAAACAGAATTGTGTTATAAAAAGAGGTGTCAATAATTTTATCAACTGTTCCGCCTGCTTCTAATTGATATCTGTCATCATCGTTAAACGGAAAAATGGCTGCGCCTCCGGAGATCTGCCTTACACGATATTGGCTTGTGTTATCTAATCCATTGTTTATAAGTGAAAGGAACAGAACTTTATCTCTTTGATTTTTTCTGTAAAAATTGAATGCAGAAACATTTTGTTTTTTAGAATTCATAAAAGAAAGCTGGAACTTCAATTGATCCGGCGCAGGCGGACCAAATACTGAATACCTCAAATCAGAATTATGATGCGATAAACCAGAGTGATGTGACAATGTATCGGCAGTTTTATTTTCTTCATTTTGGGCAAATGAGATAAATTCAATACTGCCCAAAATAAAGAAAACGGTTACGATAAAAATTTTTAAGTTCAATCAGTTCCAATAAATTTTTGTTTCTTAAAAATATTTATTTGGGTCCGAGATTAAGAGATGAAATATCCATCAAATAAGGTGAAAGAGTTCTTACTCCCGGTTCTTCATCTCTGTTTGATGAAAATGCAAGATATTTTCCATCCGGAGAGATTACCGGAAAGCCATCAAACGCATCATTAAAAGTAAGTCGGGTTTGCTCTCCCGTACTTATACTCATTAAATAAATTTCAAAATTAAACGGTTGAAGAACCCGGACATAAACAAAATGATCTCCATCCGGTGCCGGAAACGGAGCCCAATTTGTTCCTTCATCAAATGTAATTTGTTTCAGATTGGTTCCGTCATCTTTAATTGTAAATATTGTCATTGGTATTCCGCGCTTACCGTCATCTTCGCGCAGCCAAGCTCTGTAAAGAATAGTTTCGCTATCGTTTAAATAAAAAGCGCCGCCTTCCTGCCAATCATCAGTAAAAGTAATTTGATGTTCATTGGTTCCGTCAGAATTTATCATCCATAAATCACATTTACCATCAATTTGTCTGGTAAATAAAATTTTCTTTCCGTCAGGTGAAACTGATACTTCAGCATCGTAATATTTATTATTTGTTAACCTTACAACATTACCTCCGTCAAGATCGCTTGTATATAATTCGGCTCCGGTAGGATAATCTTTTGCATTAGACCAATTGCCTTTCGGCAGATCGAGATTATCTCTTGTTGATGTCCAGATCAGTTTATCACCGCTTGGAAAATAAAATGAACAAGCATCTTCACCAATTGCGTTTATTCTTTTTATATCGGTTCCGTCTATCTTTAATGTATAAACCTGATGAGAAGAATCGCCTTCAAATTTTGCATTTCCAATCATACTTTTTCCATCCGGTGAAAAGTAGAACTCAGCACCATTACTGACATTTGGAATTTTCCAGACTTTAAATTCCTGCTCTACAACTTTCTTTTCTCCACTCTGACAACTTGTTAGGTAAATGAAACTAAAAACTGCGCATAGAATTAAGAGTGTTGTTTTAAAAGTTTTGCTGATATAATTAATCATTTAATACTGCTCCTGTTATTACTTTATAAAAAAATTACAATTGAAGTTGTACAGAAAACTGCGATACATTACCAAGGTTTTCAAAACTGATATATGCATAGTCAAAAGCAACTTTTTGATTACCAACCGGTATATTGACACCTAAGCCTAATGCCCATTTTTCTGTATCATAGTTTATTTTATATCCTGCTCTGACAAATACTGTTTCGGTCCATGATATTTCACTGCCGAAGTTAAAACGCTCATTATTATCATTAAGATGAGTTCCTTCTGCAGCTAAGGTAAGCCTGTAATCTTCTGATTGAAAAACAGATTCACTTCCTCCTACAACATCCATTGAAAGCCCAGCCCTGAAAATCAAGGGAAGCGGATATTCCTGAGTTGTTAATCTTGCATCAGGATTATAGTTACCGCTGAAAGACTGGTTGATATCTGCAATCGTAATCAAATCACGACCATCAAGCTGCATTGTGCCGCCAAAATTTGAAATTGCCATTCCGATTATAAGATTATGGAATCCGGTTCTCAGGTACGAGCCTATATCAAATGTAAATGAAGATGCCTGAACATTATACAGATTCTGAACAACATATTTAACTGATACTCCAACAGAAAACCTGTCTGTTAATTGTCTGGCATAAGATAATCCAATTGATAAATCTCTTACATCATAAAATATTCCGGTTCCGTCAGGATTTGAAACAGTAGTAACTTCCTGTTCACCTGTGTTAAGCATTATTGCTTGTACAGCAATGAAGTCAGAAAAAGAAATCGGAAGAACTATACCTGCGTAATCATGAGAAATATCTGCAAACCATTCTGTATGCGTAAAGCCGATAATAGGTCTATCCATATTTGCAATGCCTGCGGGATTCCAGTAAATGGTGCTTATATCATTAGCGACAGCAGTAAAAGAACCACCCATTCCCATTGCTCTTGCGCCAACTCCGATTTTTAGAAATTGTGCAGCTGCAGTACCTACTTTTGAAAAACCTCCTGCTAAAACAGAAACAGGAAAAATTACTAACATTATTATTATTAATTTCTTCATAAACTTAACCTATAAGTTCAACTAAGTGGTAATTTATTTTATCACTAAAAATTTTCCGACGTGTTGTGTTCCGTCCGGAAGTTTAACAACAAACACGTAAAGCCCGTAAGCGATATACTGATCATTATATGTCCGCAGATCCCAGAAATCAAATCCTCTGTTATCGTTATGATAAAACTCATTAACAAAGTCACCTGCCACAGTGTAGATCGAGATTTTACATTCATTTGGCAAATGATTGAACATCAATCTTTTACCAAATTGTGAAGTTTCATATTCATTAGAAACAATGTACGGATCAGGAACAGCTCTTATCTTACTTAAATCAACATTTTTTGAATCAGTGTATTCAGCTTTCTTTGTTGAGAATTCATATCTGATTTCTTTTCTGAACGGTTTAAATGTTCTTATTGTAAACTGATCACCCTGAGAAGGTGCAATAGCAATTTGATTTATCGTCACTCCATCAGCATTGATATAAGTATCCGGCTGATTGTTTGTACGTAATACCAAACCACTAAATGTAGTATCGTTTGTTATCGGATCAATTTCATATCTTTCAAAATTCAGCATATCAGGATATCTCTCATAAAATCCAAAGCTGCCTGCAGAATATGCTGTACCGCCGGGTATTAAATCCCATCCGAGCTTGCTGTAATAAAATCTTCTATATTCATCCCACGGAGCTTTAACTGCAAATTCAATCAATATAGTATTTTGGCTTACATCGATTGGATTATTCGGATCAGTGATAACTTCAACCTTTAAAGGCAGATGATAAATAATTGTATCGTACAAAATGCCTGTAAAGTAATCATAAAGCTTTGCATTCAATCCGCCGATTGTATCAATTGTAATTCTGTAATCATCAATTGTATAAACTTCTTCCTGAGCTGTCTGAAGATCGCCGATATATTTTGCAACAGGTTTTGTTGACCATTGAAATGTTGATGTATCTTCGTGTACCAAGGTCCATCCCTGAAAAGCTACACCTGACGGAGTATTCAAAGCGACTAATCTGAATCCATCGGTAACAGGAAGGTTATCCTTTGAATCATCCGAAAACAAATGATGATCAAGAAGAAGAGTTGTATCCCGTGTAACAGCATTAATTCTGTAAAGATTAAGACCAAGCACATAGTTTGTATCAGATCCGGTAACTTCAAGAGTAGAATCAACGAATGTTACAACATAATCATCACCGGTGATTGAATCAGGTTCAACTATTTCTATTGAAACAAATCCCTGACAGACTCCTCCTATTGGTGGAAATGATCCTTCAGGTGTTAAAGTCGGAGAAAAATCCGGAGGCTGAAAATTCTGAGGTCTTACTCCCGGAACAACAGATACAGTATTACTTTCCAGAATTGAGCTTCCAAGAGGTGATTGATATGATTGTTCCAAGCTATCTGGATTCTGATTGCCTTTATCATATGCAGTGACACAATACCAGTATTCCACACCATTTAAAAGATTTTTATCTGTGTAAGAGTGTTTAATTCCGGAATCATCACCAAGCCATTGATTAAAAGCAGGATCAGGTCCTTTTATTCCATCAATCAAATCAAAAATTTTAATAGGTTTATAGCCGATTACTTTTCCAAACTGATCTGTTACCGGAGTTCCCCATGTTTTGCCAAGGTTATCGCTTCTGTAAATCTTATAACCTTCAAAATCTTTTTTACCTGTTAAAGCATCCTTTGAATCTTCTGCTGCAGAATCCCAGAATAATTTCACTTCTTTATCACCGGCAACTGCTCTTACAATAGGTGTTTTTGGCGGTCCTGAACCTTGAAAAGCTCTTTTGGATAATTGTTGTAACATCCTCAGATTACTCATTAAGTTTGTGGTATCCGGTTGATTGGGAATAGGACCGGAATTACCCATCACTAATCCTACTGCTGAGTTAACAGTTTCACCGGGATTTAATGTAAAAGGTCCTGTCATAATAAAATAGTTTATTGCAGCACCACTTGGAAAATATTTTTTTAAGCTGTCAGGATGAGTGGTATCCATACGCCGATCAGCTCCATGAAAATATGCTGATGGCACCATCAGGTTTGGATTATCAGGATTGCTGCTGATAATTGCCCACATTTCTTCATCCATTTTTGGAGCAAACTCTCTGCTGAAATAATGAAAATCTGTTACGCCCATATTTTTTGGTGTTTCGAGAATATTTATACCAACTATTCCCAGTTCTGTCTGATCACCAGCCCATGCGCCGTCTTTGGTATTATTTATATCATAGACATAAACAAAATCTCCGTTTTGGTGCTCATCGTTTGGATTTGCATCGATAATATTTATATAATCAGCATTATCAAAATCAGGTCTGAAGATTGCATAATAGCCAAGATAAATGCTATCCAAAATATTGCTGCTTATGTTTCGTACGGTGTAACTCCAGATTAATAAATCTTCTGCATAAGGTCTTCCGTAAGAATAAGCAGTTTGCTCGACTTCAATTCCTAATGGACCTTGCGGATTGGAATTTTCTTTATCATCAAATACGCAATAAATATCCCTGTCAGAAACAAACTCTCCTATAACTTCATTTCCGAAATTCGGAGATTCAGGATCAATATCAATCCGATAGCGACCGGGCCAATGCCGTTCGTTAGGAGTTTCAACCCAGTTTCCGTTGTTATCGAAATATCCTTTTGGCCATGTTTCCTGATTATCACTCAGGGCAAGAAAAGGTGTTTCATCCGGCGGTGCAGCTTTTACATCACCGGAAAATAATTTTCCTCTCGAACCATCTTTCGGCGCCCAATCATATTTATCTGATGGACCGCCTACTACTGATGTAATTACATTATTCTTTGAAGCAACAACTAATCCTAAACCATAACAATATTGAATTACATCAGAAGCTTCTTTAGGCCAACGGATTGATTCATTAAAATATTCGTGAAAGTTAGAAAGAATACCATAATTGCCCAGGTAATTAGCTACCTGCCCTCTATCCATAATTCCCAGTCCGCGTTCAGAACTGGAAGTTACTTTTGTTAATTTTTTTAATTGTTCGGGCTTTAGATCTTTATGACAACTGATGCAATCATTTTGAGCATACAGAGTGATAGAAGACAGACAAGCAATCAGGTATAAAAGAAATATCTTTATTAAAACTCTAAACATAAAAATTCTCCGGTTACCATATTATTTGTATTCCAGTAGTAATTGCCCGCGGCGGACCAACATTAGCGGGATTATAATTAGCATCGGGTGAAGACCCAACTAAACCGGGCTCACCGCTATCAAACGGTTTTCCGGTTCGTGAATATACAAACAGAACATTTTCATTATTTAATAAATTGGTAATCTCCCAGAACCAGGCAATTGAGAAGAATGAAACAGGAAATTGTTTTTGCAATCTGAAATCAAGTGAAGAGGTCCAGGGTTTTCTTTCTGAATTAATATCAATTCTTACTGTAGGATCGACATAAGGAGTGTAAGGTAATCCGCTGCTTGCTCTGAAAATAAAATTGAAATTCAGGTCTGATAAGATTCCGTGATCTTTAGGAATATAAAACCCGAAGTTAGCTGCAAAATTATGGCGCTGATCAAAATCCAGAAAATACTCCTGATGTGGGATTTCTTCCTGTGTGTATGCATTAAGATATCCGCCGAGAGGCTGCGAATTATTTCCTTTAGCTATCATATAAGTATAATCTATTGAGCCTGAAAAATAATCTGCAAATCTTTTTTTCAGAGTAAAATCAATTCCTTTAACGCTTGCGTAATCAGAATTATAGAAGATAACATAATCTCTTGAAAGATAACTTACCTGAAGCGTGGAAAGTAAATCAGTAATATCTTTATACCAGGCAGTTATATCAAAAGCCCAGTTATCTCCAAGCTGATGTTTAAGTCCCGCTTCAAATGAAATAGTCTTCTGAGCCTTAACAGTTGGATTTCCAATCAAAGGCAGCGAAGTAGATAAATCTTTTTTTATGTTATAGTAAAGTGCGTTGTAATTAGGATTCTGGAAAAAATGCCCATAAGCAAAGTGTAAAACTGATTGCTCAGTTATCGGAAATGCCAATCCGATTCTGGGGCTGAATGCATATTGTGACTCAACTGCAATTTCTTTTGAAGGAATAAAATTATTGTTCTCATCGAATTCACCAAAACGTCTAACATCAGGCCACATTGTTGCTTCAGGATTTATATAGTCCAGTCTTACTCCGACATTTACAATAAGATAATCGTATTCAATTTTATCCTGAATATAAGCAGAGAATTCTGCCGGTGATTTTGAATAAATATCCTTAAAATTAGCTCCTGAAGGCCATGGAGCGGATTCTTCGTGAACATCTATCTGATGTTTTATTATTTCCAATCCGCTTTTAAATTGGTGATAATTATTAGCCTGCCAAGTTGCATCAACCTTTCCCCGATATGTTAAAGTTTTGTTATCAGCATATCTTGAATCATCACCATCAACATAAAAATAAACTGATTCACCGGTTCTGCCGATTATATAATCTTCAGGGCGCTTATTTCCTACTTGTGTTAAAGCACTATTTTCAAATCTTGATAAGTTTACTGTATAAAACAGACTTTGATCAACTGTATGTGTTGCATTTAAAATTTGTCTGTTAGATTTTGTTGTAGTATGTGTCTGATGATCGTTTCTGTATTTCCAGGGATGACTGTAGCCTTGCTGTTTTGTATTTGTAAACTGGCTAGATAATCCAAATTTAAGTGTAGGTGAAGCAAAATAAGTCAGCTTGCCAAAACCATCAATTGAAGTATTATAACCGTGAGGTAAATAACTATCTTTATTAAGTGTGTATCCCGAAAGAAAGAAAGTTAAATCAGGTAAAATAGGACCGCTTAATGAAGCTCTTAACTGTCCGGGAATTCCGATCCAGGCTTCATCAAGCACGCTGGTTTCTTTATATTCATACAGATCCTGCACTCCGGGGAAAGCATTTGCTCTTCTGTATTTTGATTTTTCCAAAGTCGGAGTTGTGTATTCTACTCTTCCTTTGAAATTTGAACCTCCGTCCTGAGTTGTAATATTAACAATGCCTGACATTGCATCGCCATACTCAGCATTAAAAGTTCCGCTGATTATTACCATCTGATTTATGGCATCTTTATTAAAATTATTATTTGTTTCACGGTAAAGAGGATCTTCCATCTTGACGCCATCAACCATATAAGAAATTTCAGAAGTCCTTCCGCCTCTTACGTGGAGATCACCGTTTGCATCAACTGTAAATCCTGCTTTTGTTGTCAGAATTTCGGTGATACTGTTGACAGGCATATTCACAATTTCATCAAATGTAACGGTTGATTGTTTAGATGTTTCATCCAATTGAACCAGGGGGCGTTCAGCAGTTACAACAATATCTCCTTCAAGTTGAACTGAAGCAGATTCAAGATTAAAATCGATTTGTGTTGTTAAGTCAGCAATAATCTGAACATTATCTACAGTAACTGTTCTGTAACCAACCATTGATGCTTTAACTGAATATCTACCCGGATTAATATTAATTATGAAATACTGTCCGTTAATATCACTTGCCGCACCAATTGTTGATCCGACAATTACAATGTTACAGCCGGGGATCGGTTCACCTGTGGCAGCATCTCTGACAACACCGGCTATCTTTCCGGTTGTGCCCGCATACGATTGAGAAGCCGATGATAATAAAGCACCAAACAAAACTAAAACGAATAAATTGAATATCCGTTTAAATGATATGTATCTTTTTACATTTAACATCATTTTAACTGTTAAGTTTTATTAATTATTTTTTTTATAAAGAACACCCTCAAAGGTCTTAATAAAAGCAAGGTGCTGGCATTAACCGTCAGCACCTGTCTTTTAATAATTTTAATTCAACTTAATAATTCCTTTTGATGAAAAGAGCGGGAATTATTATTTAAGCAGCAACATTTTTTTGCTTATAACTGCATTATTTGTTTGTAAAGAGTAGATATATATACCTGATCTTACCTGATTTCCTGCATCATTCAGACCATCCCATGTTACATTATATTGTCCGGCTGATTGAAATTGGGAAACAAGCGTTTTAACTCTTGCACCTAAAATATCATAAATTATCAGTGAAGTATTTCCCGCTTCTTTGATATTATAAATAATACTGGTTGAAGGATTGAAAGGATTAGGATAATTCTGAGCTAAGTAAAATTCCTCAGGTATACCATAATCATATTTTTCATCTACCGATGTGGTTGATTGAAGTTGTTTTACTACAATATTATCAAAATAACCGGGAATTCCATTGCTGCTCTGCTGGAAAGCATATAAACCAAAACTTCCGGATTTATTTCTGTTAGATGTTGTGTCAACTATCGGACAGCCTGCTAATAGTTGCCCGTCAAAATAACACCAGAAACTTGTTTCATTTTCACTTGTGTTTCTAACTTCAATTTTCATCTTATGCCAGCCAGATACTGTTGGGAATAATCCCGGATTATCTACACCTTTGAAATCTTTATTGAACAAAGGAAGAAAAGTATTCGGATCAGATCTGCGTCCTGAGAAATTGATTCTGTCATTTGCATCAAAGTCAGCTCTTAGTTTATAAAAATCTTTAAGTGTTGTATCAGCATAAACAACCAAACCAGTGTAAGCAGATAATGGTTCATTGACATAACAGTAAACATCA
>JAKIZM010000021.1 GCA_022708025.1 Bacteroidota bacterium
AGCATCATTATTATGAATTTTATCCATAGGAGACCTCTGAATTTGTTACATAAATTTAGTCTCCTGTGGTCATATGACCTAAACTTTAAATAATCTCGAATATTCAAATAATTAAATTCTAAAAACATTGAAACAAAGCCGCTTATTTTGGGCGGCTTTTTTTTATTGATTTTTTTATGGGAAATAGTTACACTTAGTGTAACAATTAAAAAAATTATGTCAGCATCAACAAAATTATCCTCATCAGTTAAAGCTTTGTGTTACCTTGCCAGTAATTCTCTACCACAAAACAGCAATGATATTGCAGAAGCCACGGGAATTAATGCATCCAAAATAAGAAGATTAATGGCTATGCTTGGTACTGCAGGAATTGTAAAAAGTGACACCGGAATGTTTGGCGGTTATGCACTTAACAAATCTTCTGATAAAATTCATTTGCAGGAAATCTATTGTGCGATAGAAGACAGAAAAGCTTTTTATCTTGATGTTAATAAAGAAAAGTTAAATCAATCTGCAAATTCAAAAAGAATAAATAAATTTTTTCTTGATCTTTTTTCAGATATACAAATTGAAATAGAAAGTAAAATGGAAAAGATTACTTTAAAAGACATATTAAATCATATTAAATAAGGAGTTATTATGGAATTCTTAAAAAGACTTGGTATCAAAGAGAAAAATTTTGGCTGTAGTACCGGAACAGTGTGGAATAAAACTACTGATCAGGGAGAGTTGAAAATTTATTCTCCTGCCACTGGGGAGTTTATTGCTTCTGTGTATCAAGCTTCAGAGGCTGATTTTGAAAATTTACTAAATGTAACTGATAAAGCATTTCAATACTGGCGAACTGTACCTGCTCCTAAACGTGGTGAAATAGTACGACAAATTGCAAATAAGTTAAGAGAATATAAAAAAGATCTTGGAATGCTTGTTTCGTTTGAGATGGGAAAATCATTACAGGAAGGAATGGGTGAAGTACAGGAGATGATTGATATATGTGATTTTGCAGTAGGACAATCAAGGCAGCTTTATGGATTTACTATGCAGTCTGAAAGACCAATGCATAGAATGTACGATCAATATCATCCTTTAGGTACTGTTTGTACAATTTCAGCATTTAACTTCCCTGTTGCAGTCTGGTCTTGGAATGCAATGATAGCTGCAGTTTGTGGTGATGTAAATATATGGAAACCTTCTTCGAAAGTTCCGCTTTCAGCAATTGCTTGCCAGAATATTTTAAAAGATGTATTAGTTGAAAATAATCTGCCGGAAGGAATCTTCACATTAATAATTGGTAAAGGTTCTACTATCGGTGAAAAAATACTTAATGAAAAACGTATTCCATTAATTTCAGTAACAGGTTCTACAAATGTTGGAAGACATGCAGCAGAGGTAATTGCAAAAAGATTTGGCAGAGCAATTCTTGAACTTGGAGGAAATAATGCCATAATAATGACACCGGATGCAGACTTAAAAATGGCAATGCCTGCAGTTGTGTTCGGAGCAGTAGGAACAGCAGGACAGAGATGCACTACAACTAGAAGATTAATAATTCACGATTCTATTTATGATAAAGTTAAAGAAGCATTAATTAAAGCTTATAGCGGATTAAAAATCGGAAATCCACTGGATGAAAAAAATCATGTTGGTCCGCTTATAGATAAAAATGCTGTGAAAGATTTTACTAATGCTCTTAAGCAAGTTCAGGAAGAAGGCGGTAAAATAGTTCATGGCGGAACAATATTAGAAGGTGAAGAATATAAATCCGGAACCTATGTAGTTCCTGCAATTGTTGAAGCAGAAAACCATTACAAAATTGTTCAGGAAGAAACTTTTGCACCTATATTGTATTTAATTAAGTATTCCGGAGATGTAAAAAATGCAATTGAATTACAAAATGGAGTTGTTCAGGGGCTATCTTCATCAATATTTACTAATAATCTCCGTGAAGCTGAAATGTTCTTATCTGCTGAAGGTTCTGATTGTGGAATTGCAAATGTAAATATCGGGACTTCAGGCGCTGAAATTGGTGGAGCTTTTGGTGGCGAAAAAGAAACCGGAGGTGGAAGAGAGTCCGGTTCTGATGCCTGGAAAACTTATATGCGTAGACAAACCAATACCATAAATTATGGAACTAAACTTCCTTTGGCTCAAGGGATTAAGTTCGATATTTAATAATATCTTATTATAAAAAAGGGAAGTGATGTTATAAAATTTTACTTCCCTTTACTTTTTTACTTAAGTTTTTGATAAGAAAAAATTACCTGCATTATTTTCCGCTCTTAATAATTCGTTTTTCAATTAAATTCCTAAACAACTTATAACTTGGTTTGGTCAATTCTGTCATGAACATTGCTATCATATAATTCATTGAGTGGCCTGACATTTGTTTATCAGGGAGTAAAAATTATTCAAATGAATTTAGATATCACGAAAATAACTTCATGCGGATCTGATTGGGAGACCAACAGATACACTTTTCTACAGACTATTAAAACCTGGAGAAGTGAAATACATCAGAATAGACTATATCCCGCTATTGAATATGCAAATCAACTGCAACTGAGATTCAGCGATATACTTAATGAGAATATTGAATCTAAGTCGTGGCTGGAAAATGAAGTAAAAGGTACCTTTGTAGATAATAAGCTTGTTATTATCGAAAAGGCTCATCAAATAAGCTCTCAATTAGATAAATTAATTGATTTTATAAAATGGGCATTAAATGAAAATCTGGAAATCTTAAATGAAGCAGGAATTGTTAAACAGTTTGTCAGGGATAATGTTGATATAATTTCCTGTTGTAACAAAGATAAATACAGAGGTAAAGGATATATTTTAATTCCGGATAATAAATTAAATGTATATAAAATATATCTTTATGATCTTTCAATAAACTGGTCTATAGATGATCCGGTTGAATATTTAGAAATGACTTTGCTCAGATCAATTCCTGTTAAGTTAGTTAATTTATCTCTTGAAGAGCTGATGAATGAGTTTATGAAAAATTCCAGAACTCTGTTTGATCCAATGATTTACATCTGTAAAACTGAACTTGACTTTCCATTTAAAGAAACTGTGTTTCCGATAATAAAAGAAAAACTGCTAGCTTCAGTAAATGGTTTGGAGCCTTATCTTTAGCTGGAAGAAAGCAAAATCAGATCGGACAAAATTCTTCCGGTTTCATCCAGAATAAAATCATTCTTTTTATTATCAGTAACCCTTACTTCTTCATCCAAAAGCTCAACATCTTGATTTACTTCTGAATCAACAATTCTATCAGATTTTCTTTGTTCCTCTTTTTCTTTTTCAATTATTCTTTTTTCTTCATTTAAAGAAATAGAAGTCTTTAGTTTATTTTCCTGATATATTAGGATATCTTCATTCAGATGTTCGAAATTTTTATTATTAGAAATTCTCCTTTCGTGTTTAGCTTTTAATTCAGGAATAAATTTCTTTATATCTTCGTACTTATTATAGACTGCAGATTTTATTTCATCATAAGGCAAAGCGCTTGGTTCCGCACTTTCACCAAAGTCTTTTGGATCAATTGCAGATGGAAAAGATATATCAGGTATAACTCCGCGGTTTTGTGTACTTGCGCCGCTGACTCTGTAATATTTTGCAATAGTAATTTTTAACTGCCCAAGAGTATTATTTCTATTGGTAGAAACTCTGTTAAGATCTATAAGATTCTGAACTGTGCCTTTACCGAATGTTTGTTCTCCGATAATGATTCCTCTTTCATAATCCTGAATTGCACCAGCAAAAATTTCTGACGCAGAGGCACTAAACCTGTTAACAAGAACTGCGAGAGGTCCATCATAAACTATATTAGGATCAGGATCTTCTGCAATATCTATTTTTCCATCAGAATTTTTAACCTGAACAACAGGACCATTTTTTATAAACAATCCAGTTAGCTCTATAGCTTCCTGAAGAGATCCGCCGCCATCTTCTCTAAGATCGATAATAATTCCTGAAATATTTTCTTTTGATAATGAGTCGATAAGTTTTCTTACATCACGAGTCGTACTTCTGAAATTTCCATCTCCGCTTCTTTGTGCCTCAAAATCACTATAGAATTTCGGGATATCGATAACACCTAATCTGAAAGGTTTACCATCATTAAGAATTTCCAACACTTTACCGGTTGCTGCCTGATCTTCAAGTTTAATTTTATCTCTTACAAGCGATATCTCGATTGGTTTTGACTTTAAATCACTGCCTGCTTTGATAATTTGTAATCTAACTGTAGTTCCGGCTTTACCCCTTATAAGTTTGACAGCATCAGTAATTCTCCAGCCGATTATATCTTCAAACTCACCATCTTCGCCCTGGGCAACTCCAATAATTTTGTCATCTGCTTTAAGTAAGCCGCTTTTGTATGCAGGACCACCGGGAATAATTTCAACAATTTTGGTATAATCATCTTCAGTTTGTAACCTTGCACCAATTCCCTCTAATGAAAGGCTCATATCAATCTTAAAATTTTCAGATGAAACTGGTGATAAATAATTCGTATGCGGATCAATATTTTCCGTAAAAGAATTCATTGCAAATTGAAATACATCTTCAGGTTTATATTGATTGATAAAATTCGCAAGATTCTTATAACGTTTTCTAAGTGTCTTTTGAATGAACTCCCAATCTTTGCCGTTTAACTTGTAAGTAAGTGCATCATTTTTCAGGCGTTTTCTCCAAAGTTCATCTAATTCGGATTTATCCTTAGCCCAATTTGCTTTGTCACGGTTATATTCAAAAATTTCATCAAGTGAATAATCAAATTCAGAGTTCAATAAGGAATCGATAAAATGTAATCTTTCATTGAATCTTTTACGGTACAAATTAAAAGCTTCAAAATAAAAATCGAGATTGCCTTCTAGAAGATTATCATCAAGTTTAAATTTATAAGAAGCAAGGTTATCTATATCAGATTTTAAAAAATAGTTTTTGCCATTATCTAAAACTTTAATATAACGGTTAAATATTTTTTCGGACAGTGAATCATCAATTTCAAATTGTTTGTAATGATATCGTGATAAAAGCGAAACAAGCAATTGGCTTTCAGTTCTATAATGATTAAGCGGTTCAAGTACCGTAAGTGTATCTGTGGTATATGAAAGTGATGAAACATTTCCGGAATCAGGAATAGAAAAACTTAATGCTACGATAGAAATTAAGACAAATAATATTATGCTAAATTTTTTCATTAAATGCTCTGGATGATAGATTATTGTAAAAACTCATCTTACTTGACTGATAAATATACAATTAGTTCAGAAATTTCAAGATATTAAGACTTCTGTGATGAATAATGTGTTCCCTAACAAATAGAGCCTAATAAAAGAAAAATAATGAAAAACTTTTTTAACTTTGATAAGAAGTTTAATAATGGTTTTGAAATGGCAAAAGTAAGAGAAATATTAAGAAGAAAAGCACAATATGCTGATCCGTTAAGCGCATCTGTTGATGATATATTTTCTGATATCCAGAACAGTATCGAAAATAAGGATGAAGTTGAAGTAATAGAGAAAGACGGAAAAAAAGTAATTGTATTTAATGATCCGCTTTTTTCACGCGAACCAAGGAGCATAATAAATTATTCTATCTTCAGAGGTAAATGGGAGTTTGAACCTCTTGAAGATATAGATGAAACTGATCTTGATAAATGTGCAATACAGTTTACTCCGCTAAACGATTCAGCAAAGGTGATAATTGCTTTTAAATCATTAAAAGACAGAGTAGAGTTTATGAACTCTATTTATGCAAATGAAGAAATGAAACAGGTTGGCAGCGGAATGAGCTTTGAAAAATTAGCTAATTCAAAAGTGCTGAAAACCACCGGCGGTTTAGTGGGATTAACTATGGCTGGTTATGGGTTATATAAAATGTTTTCAAAAAAAAATGAAGAATAATTTATTAAACCTTCAATCTTACATTAATGCGTTATCTTATAAGTTATAATTCATCTTTACCAATTGTTCTGCTGAAAATATAATCAACATTCTTCAACATATTTTTGCTTTCAAAGATTTCAGCTATTTCAGATTCCGAAAGAAGATCTTTTATCTTTTCTGATTTTAATATTTCATCTTTAAGATTTAATGAATGATTTTGCCATACTTTCATTGCACAATCCTGCACCAGTTTATAAGCTTCTTCGCGAGAAATACCTTTTGTAACAAGCTTAAGCAAAACAGTCTGAGAATAAATCAATCCTCTTGTAAGATTTAAATTTTTGAGCATATTTTCAGGATAAATAATTAAGTTAGAAACTAACTTAATCATCAAATCCAACATATAATCCAGAGCAATACAGCTATCCGGAATAATAATTCGTTCAACAGATGAATGCGAGATATCTCTTTCGTGCCATAGAGCAACATCTTCTAAAGCTGCAATTGAATTGCTTCTAAGAATACGAGCAAGTCCTGCTATTCTTTCACTTATAATCGGATTGCGTTTATGCGGCATAGCAGAAGATCCTTTTTGACCTTTTGAAAAGTATTCTTCGGCTTCAAGAACTTCAGTTCTTTGCAAATGACGAATTTCAATTGCAATTTTTTCTAAAGTTGCACCTATTACTGCAAGCGTTGAAACAAACTCGGCATGTCTGTCTCTTTGAATTATTTGTGTAGAAATCGGAGCAGGCTTTAAACCCATTTTAGTACAAACATATTCTTCAACTTTGGGTGATAAATGTTCAAAAGTTCCAACTGCGCCGGATATCTGACCGACACTTATAGTTTCAACAGCATTTTCTAATCTTTTAATATTTCTTTTTGTTTCCTCATACCATAGAGCAAATTTTAATCCCATAGTTGTCGCTTCTGCATGTATTCCATGTGATCTGCCAACGCACAAAGTATTTTTATGTTCTAACGCTCTTTGTTTTAATGCAGATTTTAAATCGGATAATCTTTTTAAAATTAAATTGCCAGCAGTTTTCATCTGATAGGAAAGGGTGGTATCCAAAATATCAGAAGATGTCATTCCATAATGAATGTGCCTTGATTCAGGTCCAACATATTCAGCAACATTAGTTAAAAATGCTATAACATCGTGCTTTGTAGTTTCTTCTATTTCCAGAACTCGTTTAACATCGAAGTTGGCTTTTGTTTTTATTACTTCTACATCTTCAAAAGGAATTTCACCCAATTGTGCACGAGCTTCACACGCAGATATTTCAATTTTTACCCAGGTTTCAAATTTAAATTTATCTTCCCAGATTTTACCCATTTCGGGAAGGGTATATCTTTCAATCATTATCTTTTATCCAGCTTCATTTTTTTAGTTAGTTCAGAATTATCTCTGATTATTTTAACAGAAATTTCCTGTCCTGCTCTGAATTCCTGAAAGACACCAAAAATAGTCTGCTCATTATTAATTCTGTATCCTTCAATTTGAGTAATAATATCACCAACTTTTAATCCTGCTTTATCGGCAGGTGAGTTAGATATTATTTTGGTAACTATAACACCTTTAGTGCTTCTTAGATCATAGTAATTAGCTATGCCTGCATCAATAGATTGAATGCTCATACCAATCTGAAAATCTCTATCTATCTTCCCGCTGCTTTTAAGTTCAGTAATAATTCTTTTTACTTTATCAATTGGAATTGCGAATCCAAGTCCGATGTTTCCCTGATTTCCGCCGGCAGTATAAATTAAAGTATTCATCCCGATTACTTGTCCAAGTGAATTTACCAGTGCACCACCACTATTTCCACCATTGATTGCAGCATCGGTTTGAATCATATTTAAATAATATCTGTCGTTAATTGGCTCAAGGTTCATACCTGTTGCTGAAATAACTCCAACAGTAACAGTAGGTTTATCGTTTAGTTCAAAAAGACCGAAAGGATTACCCAATGCAATTACCCATTCGCCGATAATTAAATCACTTGATGTTCCTAATTCGACATACGGCAAATCTTTACCATCAATTTTTAACAAACAAATATCTGATGTCGGATCGCTGCCAATAATTTCCGCTTTATGATGTGAACCATCCGTCATTGTAATTGTGATTTCAGCAGCATTACCGGCAACGTGATCATTTGTTACAATATAACCATCAGGTGATATAATATATCCGGAGCCAAGTCCTTGCACTTTTTGATTATAATTGCCTCTGTTGCCAAAAAATTGTCTGAAAAAAGGATCATCAAAAAATGAACTAAAAGGATCTCTAACTTTTCTTATCTCGATAACATTAATTCCAACAATTGCCGGGCTTACTTTCTGGACTGTCTCAGTAATAATGTTTCTTCTGGAGTTGGTAATATCATCATTAAACTTTTTAGCCAGATTCATATTGGTCAGCAATGCTTTCCCATTATTTTGAGCTTCAAAAATATCATCATTGATTTTAGAGTTCAGATATATAAATGCACCTAAAAAGCTTAACAATATTGCTAATATTGAAAAACCGAAGATTTTTTTACTAATCATTTTTATTCTTATCGTTTTGTTTAATAATTTCTTTTAAAGGTTCAATATGTTTAATGAAAATCAAAATTAATGAAACTGATGATATCAGGACTAATTCGTTTAAATTCTTATCAGTAATCATTGTGTACTCTGAATAAAGATCATGACCGATCAGAACAGTTATTAATGTTAAGATAGTTGCAAAAATATTTGCAACTAAAATATCTTTTTTTATCAAATAAAAAACCAACCAGATAATTACCCACGTTACTAATAATAATGGTGCAATTACTATGCTGCCGCCGGCAGTTGTAGCCAGTCCGCGCCCGCCATTAAAATTCAGCCAGGGATTAAAACAATGTGCAAATATTGAAAAAACTAAGGCAAGTCCCACAAAAGAATAATTTTGTTCAAATAATTGTAAAACAATTAAAACCGGAATGAGTCCTTTTAAGAAATCAATAATAAAAACTATAATGCCAAGTTTTTTAGAACCGGAAACCTCATAGGAATTCATTGCTCCGACATTTCCTGTTCCGCTTGTTGTTATATCAATTCCTTTTGCCCTTTTTAAAACTATATATGCCGTTGGAATTGAGCCAAATAAATAACCTAAAAGGCTGCTAATTAAATATGCCAATATTAAAACTATTATTATGTTATTTAAAGATAAATAATTTTTTGAAGCGAAATAAAGAGTGAAAAGAATTGATTCTTGAGGCGCCGGTCGGATTCGAACCGACGAATAAAGGTTTTGCAGACCTTCCCCTTAAGCCACTTGGGTACAGCGCCATTATTATAAAAACAAAAATCCACATAAGTGAATTTTGAGCGGGAAACGGGACTCGAACCCGCGACATCAACCTTGGCAAGGTTGCGCTCTACCAACTGAGCTATTCCCGCGATTAAATTGAACAATAAATCAAAAAACGTGGAAGAAATATAATATCACTCAGGTTATTTTGCAATGATTTAAAATAAAAAGAGCCGCTATAAACGGCTCTTTTAGTAATTTCATAAACTAATTACTTCATTAACATCATTTTGATTGCACTAACAGCATATGATGTTTCAAGTTTGCAGATATAAATTCCACTTGGTAATGAAGCAGCATCAAAAGTTACATTAAAGGTTCCTGACATCATAAATTCATTCTTTAAAACTGCAACTTCTTCACCTAACATATTATAAACTGCTAACTTAACAAATGATGGTTCTGTTACAGAATATTTTATGTTTGTTGACGGGTTAAATGGATTTGGATAGTTCTGTTGAATTCCAAATTCTGTTGGAGCATTAACTTCAACAAAGATTTCATTGCTATATTCATATCTTCCGCTAAAATCAACTTGTTTTAGTCTATATGTGTAATTTCCATCAACTAAATCTACATCTGTATAAGAATAATTGGTTCTTTGTGTAGTTGTACCAGCACCTTGAACGATTCCAATGGTAACATACTGATCATCACCAAATTTTCTCTGAATCTCGAATCCGTTATTGTTTAATTCTGATTCAGTTGTCCAGTTAAGTGTAACCGTATTTTTATTCACATTTGCAGTGAATGCAGAAAGTTCAACCGGAACTACACCAAGATCTACAACAGTATAATCATCAACAAACATTTGGCAATTAGCATTGTCTCCAAAGAAATCACTTGCATGCAAAGTTTTTTGTATAGCAGAACCATTTGCACCAAGAGTCCATTGCCAGCTGAGAATTGCAGTTCCATTAATTGTAACTACGCCAAGATCTGCATCCAGATCAACCTCAACTTCTACTGGGAACCAGGTTGCTATTGGCCAGGGGAAAGTAACTGCAGTACTTGATCCGCCAAATAATCTCCCATTTCCGCCTACATCAAAATAACATTCAAGAGCCCACTGACTATTACTACCATTGAAAAGAGCTAATGTATTGAAATAACCGGCTTTACCAGAAGGGATATAAACAAAGAAACTTATTCTATATCTTCCGGTTGTATAAGGAGTAGTACCAAAAGGTTTTACCAGATCATTATCCTGAATAATTACAACAGAGTTGGGAGAACTGTGAGAAAAAGCATTAGAAACTAATGGATCTTCACCAGCACCGCCATCCCAGGTAGTCCAGAAGGATGGATTTTGAGCAGCTAATCCTGTACCAGCAGTATATGAATCAAAGTTATCAAAAAAGAGTGCAGCGGGGGCTGGCGAATCTTCTACTACTCCACGGATATTCCAGTTATAATTTAAGCTGAATCCTGCAAGATGTTCCCAAACTCCAGAGTCATTAACCCAATCACCATCTGGATTTGCTGGACCTTCATCACAGCCTAAAGGATAGTTAGCTCCGGTTGCATCTGCAACTTCTAAACATACCCATAGATCAGTACCAGCAATTGAGACGTAATCATCTAATTCAACTTCATTCCAACCACCAACTGTTAAAGAACCTAAATCAAGCGGTTGATTCACTAATAATGCTCCTGGTGCTGTAGCTGAGCCAGCATCATAAATTTTTACGGTTAAACCTGTTGCAGCTTGAGCATAATAAAATTGTACAAAGCGTAATTCACCACCAGTTAAAGGACCTAGTAAAGCGGGGGTAAATCTAGCACCTGCTATAAAAGTAGTGCCTCCATCTCCAATAGAATTACCAGCGTTTTCACCGTCGTAATGAACAACAACAAGTGCTTCAGTAACACTTGGGGATTCTGATTTCGTGTTGTTTTGAACAACAGAAAAATTTTGGGCAAAAGAGAAAGCAGCAAAAAAGAATACAAAAAGGAGAGTATTAAACTTGCTCATAATTACTCCGTAATTTAGTTAAATGAAATAGTTAATTAAAGAAAAACAATAAATTGAAATAGTTTTTAGAAATTATTTTAATTACAAAATTATATTAAATAATTAATTAACAAAGTTCAATAATATTAAAATTTTATTTTCTTACTCCATGAATGAAACCACGGTATGGCAACGAATGTTGTACTGTAATAAATGCTTTAGGGTCAATTGATTCAATTAATGAAATAACTTTTTTCTGATTTTTTCTTTGAACAATTACAACCAATAAAGATACATCACCTGAGACACCTGTTGCAGGCAGTTGTGTAACACCATATTTCTCTTTACGTAAAATCTCTGCAATCTTTTCTGATGCAATTCTGGAAATTATATTAAGTTGTGCAAATCCCAATCCTATCTTTTGTTCGAGAGTAATTCCAAGAATATTTCCAAGACCGAATCCTATGGCGTAACCAAAAAGATTTAAAACCTGATCAAGATTTTGGAAAATATATCTGATTGCAAATACCCATATTAAAACTTCTATTGTGCCGGCAAGTCCCGCAAGGTATTTTCTACCCTGAACAACCAAGATAGTTCGCATTGTACCGATTGAAACGTCGCAAATACGCATCAACATTATTAGGAGCGCACCGAAAATTGATTCTAACATTATACCTGTAATATTATTATTGATTAAGTTACTTTTACAAAAAATTTTATCTTTGCCTTATAAATCTATAAAAACTTGGATAAAATGTTTAGAATTCAACGAGAAGAATTAATTGATGAGTTAACAAAAAAAGGCATTTCTGATTTAGCAGTTATAAAAGCGATGGGAAATGTTGAAAGAGAAAAGTTTATCCCTGCAACTTTGCGGCATTTGGCTTATAAAGATGTAGCTTTACCAATAGGCTACGAACAGACTATTTCTCAGCCATATACAGTAGCATATATGACACAATTATTAAATATCAAAAAAACCGGTTTGAAGATACTGGAAATCGGAACCGGTTCAGGTTATCAGGCTGCGGTACTAAACGAAATGGGATGTGATGTTTATAGTATAGAGAGAAATCTGGATTTACATCATATGGCTACTAAACTTTTTGATAAACTTGGAATCAGAGTTCACGCAAAATACGGCGATGGTACAATAGGCTGGGCAGAGTTTGCTCCTTTTGATGGAATTATTGTAACTGCAGGTTCACCAACGGTTCCAAAAAAATTAAAAGATCAATTAATTGTTGGTGGAAGGATGGTTATTCCGGTTGGTGATCGTATATCACAAAAGCTTTATCTGTTAATAAAAAAATCTGATACTGAATTTGATTCTGAAGTTATTCCTGAATTTACTTTTGTTCCTTTAATAGGAAGAGAAGGTTGGAAAATGTAATTGTAATAGTTGGACCGACAGGTTCGGGGAAAACTAAATTAAGTTTAATGCTTGCTGAATTACTGAACTCTGAAATAATTTCTGCAGATAGCAGACAGATTTTCAAATTTCTTGATATTGGAACGGCTAAACCAACTAAAGAAGAGCTAAAAAAAGTTAAACATCATCTGATTGATAAAATAAATCCGGATCAGGATTATAATGCAAGTAAGTTTGCAGCAGATGCTGAACAAATAATTAAACAAATATTTGAACAAAAGAAAATTCCAATAGTAGTTGGCGGATCAGGATTATATATTAAAGCTTTAATTGATGGTATTGCAGAATCTGCTGACACAAATTCTGAGTTAAGAGAAGAATTACTTACACTTAGGAAAAAGATGGGGAATGAATATTTATATAATGAACTTAAAAAAGTTGATAAAGTAAGCGCTGAAAAAATGCTTCCACAAAACTGGAAAAGAGTAATTCGTGCACTTGAAGTTTATAAATTAACTGGAAAACCAATCTGGATGCATTATCAAAATCAGCAAATTGAAAGAGAATTTTCTTTTAAGCAGATTGGTCTAAACTGGAAAAGGGGAGAGTTATATAAAAATATCGAAAATCGTGTTGATAAAATGATCGAAGATGGATTTATTGATGAAGTTAAAAGTATATTGAAGATGGGCTATTCCAGAAACATAAATGCATTAAATACTGTTGGCTATAAAGAAATAATAGAATATCTTGATAACAGGATTTCGCTGGATAGAGCAATTGAGCTAATTAAGCGGAATACAAGACGATATGCAAAAAGACAAATGACCTGGTTTAACGCTGATAAAAGAATTGAATGGTTTAATATCAATAATGAAGATGATTTTAAAAATCTTGCTGAAAAAATAGCAAAGGAAATAAATGAAAGAAAAAATTAAAATAGCATCCGGACAAGGGTTTTGGGGCGATCTTATCGATGCTCCGTTTCATCAGGTTACAAAAGGCGACATTGATTATCTTGTAATGGATTACCTTGCTGAAGTAACAATGTCAATACTTCAAAAGCAAAAAAATAAAAATCCTGAACTTGGTTACGCAAAAGATATTCCTGAACTGATGAAAAGAATTCTTCCTATCATAAAAGAAAAAAATATTAAAGTTATAACAAACGGCGGCGGGGTAAATCCTGTAGCCTGTGCAAATGCTGTTATTCAGGTTGCAAAAAATCTGGGAATAAAAAACTTAAAGATTGGCGTTGTGCTTGGTGATAATATCAAGGATAACCTTGATGAACTGATTGCTGAAGGTGCTGACTTAAAAAATATGGAAACAGATGAACCAATTGATTTAGTTAAAGATAAAATATTAAGTGCAAATGTTTACTTTGGAGCATTCCCGATTGTTAAGGCGCTTGAGAAAGGTGCTGATATTATTATTACAGGAAGAACAACAGATACCGGTTTAACACTTGCGCCAATGATTTATGAATTTGGCTGGAAAAATACTGATTACGATTTACTTTCAGCAGGAACTGTTGCCGGGCATATTCTGGAATGCGGTGCGCAGTCCAGCGGCGGAAATTTTTTAGGTGATTGGCAATCAATACAAAATATGGCTGAGATTGGTTTTCCTATTGCTGAAGCTTATCCAAATGGAGATATAATTATTACTAAACATCCAAATACCGGCGGTAAAGTTTCTTTTGAAACTGTGGCAGAGCAGTTACTTTATGAAATCGGAGACCCAAAATCTTATATTACACCTGATTGCGTTGCTGATTTTACATCAATTAAACTTCAGGATTTAGGAAACGACAGAGTAAAAGTGTATGATGTAAAAGGATTTCCTGAAACTGAGTTTTACAAAGTTTCTTGTTCTTATTCTGATGGTTTCAGTGCAATATCTACTTTAACATATTCCTGGCCCCAGGCTCTTACAAAAGCAAAAGCGGCAGATGAAATTTTACGCAAGCGATTAGCTAATCTTAATTTACAATTTGATGAGATAAGAACTGAGTTTGTCGGATATAATTCCACACACGGACCATTAGCAAAACAGTTGAATGAAGATGATATAAATGAAATCGTATTAAGAATTGGTGTGAGATCACACGATTACAGTTCTGTAGAAAGATTTGGAAAAGAGATTGCGCCGCTTATCTTAACTGGTCCGCCAAGTGTTACCGGATTTGCTGGTGGAAGACCAAAACCAAGCGAAGTTGTTGCATATTGGCCTGCACTTATAAATAAAAAATTTGTAAATCCTGTTGTAACAATTATGGAGTTATAAATGAAAAAAATTAAATTGATAGAAATTGCTCACGGAAGAAGCGGAGACAAAGGTGATGCAGCTAATGTTGGTATAATTGCTTATGATGATAATGGATATAAAATTATCAGCAAATATCTTACTGCTGAAAAAGTTAAAAAACATTTTGAAGGAATATGTCTTGGAAAGGTTGAAAGATTTGAATTACCAAATCTGAGAGCCTTGAATTTTTTATTACATAATACACTAGGCGGCGGTGGAACAGTTTCATTAAAACACGATGCACAAGGAAAAACTCTTGCTGCCGCATTGCTTAGAATGGAATTAGAAGTTGAGGAAAATTAATCTGGAGAAATAATGTACGAAGAAGAAATCAAATCATTGAATAATTATAAAATAAGGATAAATAATTTACGGAGCTATCTTTGACGTTGATCGTAAAGAAGCTAAGATAGATGAGCTGCATAGAAAAACTGAAGAACCAAATTTCTGGAACGATCAGCTAAATGCACAAAAAATTTTGCAGGAAATTAAAACTCTACAAACCTGGGTTGATCTATGGAAATCGGTTAATAAAAAAGCTATAGAAGTTGAGGAACTTATTCAACTTGCACAAATGGATGAAGATGAATCTCTTAATGATGAAATTGATACTGAATTAAACGGACTGGATAAAGCTATCGAAGATGCTGAGTTTAAAAATATGCTCAGCGGAAAAGATGATAATAAAAACTGCATATTAACTATTCACTCGGGTGCCGGAGGAACTGAAGCACAGGATTGGGCTGATATGCTTCTTAGAATGTATTTAAGATACGGTGAACAAAATGGATTCAAAATGACAATCCTTGATATGCTTGATGGTGATGGTGCAGGAATTAAATCAGCTACAGTTGAGGTTGAAGGTGAATATGCTTACGGATATCTTAAGGCAGAAAACGGAGTTCATCGTTTAGTTCGAATTTCTCCTTTCGATTCAAATAAAAGAAGACATACTTCCTTTGCATCTGTGTTTGTAATTCCTGAAGTTGATGATACAATTGAGATCGATATAAATCCTGCTGATCTAAGAATTGATACTTATCGTTCCGGCGGCAAAGGCGGTCAAAATGTTAACAAGGTTGAAACTGCAGTAAGAATAACTCATATCCCAACCGGAATTGTTGCTGCTTGTCAGACAGAGCGTTCGCAGCTTCAAAACAGAACTAATGCAATGAAATTGTTAAGGTCAAGATTGTATCAGTTGGAGTTGGATAAGCAAACAGCAGAGCAGGATGAAATTGAAAAAAATAAGATGAAAATAGAATGGGGAAGTCAGATTAGGAGCTATGTTTTTCATCCTTACAATATGGTTAAAGATCACAGAACTGATGAAGAAACTTCTGATGTTCAAGGTGTAATGGATGGTGACCTTGATAGATTTATAAAAGCTTACTTGTTAAAGAATAATAACCAGTAATCTTAATATTAAGATTTATGAAATATTTACTCCCTCTGATATTCATTATATATGTGATTGTTTTATCTTTTTTTTCTAAAGGTGATTTTCCTGAGTCCGGGTTTAACAATTCATATTTTCCGTATTTATCAGAAAGACCATTAACTGAAGATGGATTTTATTCTTTAAAGATTGCCTGGAACATCGGAACACGAAAAGGAATAACATACAATTTTGAGCAGCCAACTACAGGCTTTCAGCCATTATATGTTTTTATACTTTCAATATTTGCATTTATCGTTTCCGGTTTTGGTGGTGATAAAATTGTCTTTTTGCGTTTAGTAATTTTGCTCTCAGGATTTACTGCATTACTGTTATCTTATGTTTTTTACCGGCTTATAAACGGATTAAAAAAAACAGATCACCAAAAGACACTGATGATTTTAATACTTCTGCTTGTGCTATTTAATTTTAAATTATTTCTTAATCTGTTTAATGGATTAGAAACAGGTGTTTATCTGATCTTTCTAGTTCTTTCAATGATTCTATCACAAAAGATCATTGAACAAAAAAAGAATTCCGGGCTGCTGATATTGTTCGGATTTGTTTTGGGATTAACAGTATTGGCAAGAATTGATTCTATTCTAATAGTTTTATTTATATTATTTACATTATTGTTTACACGAGCATTAAGTAAAAAAGAATTTGCTTGGATTTCTCTAATAACATTTTTCACTTTATTGCCATGGCTATATTTTGTTTTTACTACGCAGGGAAGCATTATCCCTTCTTCTGCATCTGTGCAAACCGGATTAACGAGCGCTGAGTTATCATATCGAATTGATCAATTCTTTTTTTCAATATTCACTAATTATATCCCTTGGCTACACTCCGGTCAGACTCAATCTTTAATAATATATATACTTACATTAATCTTTATTTTGTATTTATATAAATATCAAAAAGTTTTTATTAAAAACTTTTTTAAGTTCCTAATAATAAAATATTGGTCTGTTGCGATTCTTATCAGCTCAATAGTGTATTTAATATTTGCGTCCCAGCCATATTTCTTTTTCAGATATTTATCTATTCATATTTTAATTGCAATACCATTTTTAGCCTTACTAATTACAAATCTTTTGTCTTACAGATCATCAAAATTCAAAAACAGTTTTATAGCAATCGTTCTGATAATATTTTTTGTAAATGCCGTTTATTATTTTCATTATCCAAAACAAGTAACCGGTTTGGCTTTAAGAACATCTTTCATAGAAAAAAATAAATTATTTGAGCAAAAGATCGGAATGGCTCAGAACGGAATATCAGGTTATTTTTTTGATAACATTTTAAACCTTGATGGCAAGGTTAATAATGAAGCATTAAAAGCTATCAAAGGTAATTATTTATATAACTATATAAGTCGTGAGAATATATCAATTCTGATTGAATGGGAAGAATGGTTTGATATTCTGCCATCAACTGAGCTAAAACAGAATTGGCAGTTATTTAATGATCAGATTAAAGACAATAAAACTTTAGTAATGATAAAAAAGTAAAACCACTTTACTGTGTCTTTAAGTTATACTGGTTTGCAAGATTCTTTAATCTTCTTGGATAATCGGTTTGGATTCCGTTTATTCCGCTTTTAATTAAGCATTCCATTTCATGTTTATCGTTAATTGTGCATCCAATAAGAAAATCTATTTTACTTTCCGGATTTTTTTTGTTGAAAGATTTTCTTTTTCTTACATCATATTTAATCAGCCTTCTGAATGTAATCCAATTAGCAATTGTTATTTGTCTTGGTTTTAAAATTAAAGCAACCTTATTATTATTTTTTGTTGCAACCTTTATTGTGCTGTGCTTTTTTGGTGAGAAAATAAATCCGGGCGGTATTTCAACATCAAGACTGTAAGTTAAATCCGGATAATTACTTTTTGCGATTGCCTGAACTTCAGGAAAAAAAGTTTCAATAATAAAATTAACAGAAGGTTTAAATTCTTTTATTAGTAACTCAAGCTGATTAAGGATTGTTAATATTAACTTCTTTTCACTTTTAGGCACCTTAATATCAAGAAAAACATATTTTATCTGAGGTTTATCTGTAAGCCAAATCATAAACTCTTTTAATGTTGGAATATGAGCATCAACCGGAGTTGAATCACTTTTTCTTAAATATTTAAAATGAGTTCTCATTTCTTGCAATGTCAACTCAGATGTTTTATTTCTGTATCCGCTAAATGGTGCAGGGAAATCAGGTTTGTAAGTTACTTCAGGTTCAACACCGCGTTCTCTTAAGAAACCAACTAATTCATCAGGATTCCAATCGTGCCAGAGTATAACTTCTTTATCTTTAGTTAAGCAAATATCAATTTCAAGCGAATTAGCGCCTTCTCTAACTGCACGTTCCAAAGAGGGAATAGTATTTTCCGGTTCATTTACCGGCGAGCCGCGATGACCGCAAATCAAAAATAAATTTTCTCTATCAATCCTGGAAGTTCTGATAGGACAAAATCTGAAAAGCTCTTTAAACCATATTTTATATTTTAATAATCTTCGTTTTAAACTTGCCATAATTCTGTTTTATTATGATTTTACGTTCAAAGTTATTGTATAAAAATATCAGATAAAAATAAGTCATTTATATTGTGAAAAAGAAAAAAAGAACAGCTCAGAAAAAAGATAAAACACGCAAGGACTTTTTTAATAAAGTATATAAAATCACAAAAAAGATTCCTTATGGTAAAGTAACAACTTTCGGAGATATAGCAGAAACTTGTGGAATTCGTTCTGCTGCAAGAACTGTTGGATGGGCATTAAACGGCTGCGGACCTGATATTCCGGCTCATCGTGTTGTTAATCGTTATGGGGCTTTAACCGGAAAATTTCATTTCGGAGACCCGAATCTTATGGAAGAATTATTACGCAGTGAAGGAATTGAGTTCGATGAAAAAGGCTGTGTAATACTTGAAAAATATCTTTGGAAGCCAAAGAAAAATGCTGTTTCTAAGAAATGATTATTCCATATAGAAACAGCAGCTTTTCTTTCAGCTGCAGTTATTTTGCTTTTTAGTAACGTTTAACTTCTATTGAAGATACACCGCAATCAATATCTATATATATTTTCTTTGAGTACTTATCAAAATCTTCATTCCGGTATATGTCTTTATTTGTTTTTACAAAGCCTTCGTAGTTTCTGTTTGATAAAGCAGCATCAGAATTTATTTCGCAACCAACTGAATCCGGAATAAGAATTTCAATATCAGAAGCACCTGCGTCAATATCTACACGGGTAACTTCAGACAGATCTCCTAATTTTATTTTTAACTTTGCAGCACCCATATCTATATCAAGTTTACTTATTTTATACGGAGTAAGATCAAGGTCAACTGATGCTGCACCAATTCCAAAATTTAATTCCCAATCAGGTTTAGTATTTAAAGACATTTCGACGAGATTTTTATAGTTCTTAGTGCCGAGATTAAACTTCGTATTTTTCATTTTAAATTGAATATCAGCATGTGAATTATCTTCATCTAATTTCATTTTAAGATCATAATTATTTTTTGAACCTTCAGAAGTAAAGTCAAAAAGTTTTTCTGTTGAACCTAAAATTTTAAAATTACCGGCACCTGCACTGAAATTTAATACAGCAGTCTTTACTGAATCAGTATATTCTTTTGAGAAGTAAGTTGTATCATAAAGCGGAGTTCCTTCACCAAAGTTCAGTTCAAAATCATTATTAAATAAATTTGTAGTTGCACTAACTGATGCATAAATGGTGAAAGCTAAAACTAATGCTGCCAGAGCTGCAACTATTATCTTTCCTGTTTTATTTTTTACAAGTATTGAAATTCCGATTAGAACGAGTACTGTTGGCCAGAATTTCCAGACTGTGTCCCAGGAAAAACTGAAATTTGTGTAATTGCCAAGTAGTAATAAAACTCCTATTGCTAAAAAAAATACTCCCCAAAAAATGCTTGATGTTTTCATTAGATCACCTCATTCGTATTTTGATTTTTTGCTTTAAGGATTATTGCTAATCCAAGAATTATTAATATAACCGGCCAATAATCTCTGAAATAAAATCCGGGAACAAAATTACTTATTAAAATAATCATACCTAAAACAACAAGTAAAACTCCTGCAAAAACTGTTTTATTATTATTCAGATTTTTATAAAGCATATTTGATTGTAAATCATTTGAAATTTTTTTTTCACCTTCGTCATCAACTAAGTTAGCATCAGTTTTGTTTTCCTGATTAAACGGTGTAATAATATATGGTTTCTGAGGAATAATAATCCACAAAATTATATATGCTAAAATTCCACCGCCGCCAAAAATTACCGCCAGAACAAAAGCAAGTCTGATAATAACCGGGTCTATGCTAAAATATTCAGCTATACCACCACAAACTCCGCCGATTATTTTATCCGTTACTGAACGATATAGTTTTTTATTCATATCAGGCTCCTTTCTAATTCAAATTTCTATTGTAAAAATAATATATAAATAGATGGAAGGTTGTTTTAATGGTATGAATGGTAATGAGCGATTAGATTTGGAAAAATCAATTTATTTTCGGGCGAATGGAATCGGTAAATAGAAGGAAAATAGTTATTTATTCCGCTTTTTAGATGCTTTCTCAAAATAATTCTTTGTTTAAAAGAGAAATGACTCTGCTTAAAAAGTAAGTGTTTTTACTTAAATTTTTAAAGATTTTTTGATAAATAAATTCCGGATACTCAATTAAATAAATTGATTTCTAAAAGTTATTCTTGAAAATCCTTTAAGGAAAATGATATTGGAATCAATTAAACTTATCTTATTTTAGTTGCAATACTTTATTTAATATTGAGATAAAAACTACTTTATGAAAATAGCTCTTTGTCAGATAAACCCGATTGTAGGGTATCTTGAATACAATAAGAAAAAAATTATAGATGGATATAAGGAGGCAGTTGAAGCAAAAGTTGATTTAGCGATTTTCCCTGAGCTTGCACTTGTCGGTTATCCGCCTTTAGACCTTGTCGAAAAATCTGAGTTCAGACAAGCAGTTAAAAAGGCAACTGATGAAATAGCTTCACAAACAGGTTCAGTCGGTTTAATTTTTGGAACAATCACAGAGGAATTAAATAAAAAAGGAACACATATTTATAATTCAGCGGTGCTTTGTTTTAAGGGAAAAATTCAATTCACACAAAATAAATCATTAATTCCGAATTATGATGTGTTTGATGAGATGCGTTATTTCGATTCCGCAAAAAAAGTTTCAGTCTTTAAATACAAAGGAGAAAAACTAGGTATTTCGATTTGTGAGGATATTTGGAATGATGAAAATTATTGGTACAAAAAGAGATATCGTAAAAACCCGATTAAAGATTTAGTCAATCAGGGAGCATCAATCTTAATAAATATCTCTGCCAGTCCTTATTTTTATGGCAAACGAACTGCCCGTAGGGAAATGCTATCTGCTTTAACAAAAAAAGATAAAATACCTTTAGTGTATGTTTGCTGTGTCAGTGCACAGACTGATCTGATTTTTGATGGAGCAAGTATGTGCTTTGATAAAAAAGGAAATCTTGTAAAAATTGGTAAAACTTTTCAGGAAGATTTTCTTGTATTTGATACCAAAGAAAAATTGAATCCGGTCATAGAGTGTGAAGGAAAATTTGAGGAAGAAGTATTGAACTCTCTTATCTTCGGATTGAAGGAATATTGTTCAAAACTTAATTTTAAAAAAGTTGTTATTGGATTAAGCGGCGGAATAGATTCTGCCCTTGTAACTTATATAGCTGTTAAAGCATTAGGAGCTGAGAATGTTCATGTTTTAATTATGCCGTCTAAATACTCAAGTGAAGAGAGCATAAAAGATGCTAACGAATTAATAAGAAACCTTAATATTAAATCGGATAATGTAGGCATTCAACCGGTTGTTGATGAGACTTTATCACAGTTAAATACAGTTTTAAATTCTAATGTTGTATCCATAACAGAAGAAAACCTGCAAGCAAGAGTAAGAGGGAATTATCTGATGGCTTTCTCAAATAATTTTGGTCATCTTCTGCTTACAACCGGTAACAAATCTGAAATTGCAGTCGGTTATTGTACTTTATACGGAGATATGTGCGGAGGAATTGCTGTTATTGCTGATGTGTATAAGACAGATGTTTACAGGCTTGCAAATTATATCAATAGAAACAACGAAATAATACCAAAATATATAATTGATAGAGTTCCCTCAGCAGAATTAAAACCAAATCAAACTGATCAGGATACTTTACCTCCATACGAACTACTGGATAAAATTCTAAAAATGTATCTTGAAGAAAACAAAGAGTTTAATGAAATTAATAAAGTTATAAATGATGAAGCATTAGTAAGAAAAGTTTTGAGAATGGTCGATACAAGTGAGTTTAAACGCAATCAGTCCGCACCTGCTCTCCGGATATCCTCCAAAGCATTTGGATACGGCAGAAGATTTCCCATTGTACAAGGCTGGCGTAGATAGATAAATTACCTATGATATAGTTCAATTGAACACAAAATGGATTGTAAAATCTATACAGTCTTATTACTTTAGTGTTAGCAAATTATTAATTTTTAGAGTAAGCGAAATGACAAACGAAAAAGAATTACAAATAATTGAAGAGGTTACCGTAAGATTTGCAGGAGATTCGGGTGATGGAATGCAACTTACAGGTTCTCAATTTAGTGATACAACTGCCTGGGTAGGTAATGATCTAAAAACTCTGCCTGATTATCCCGCCGAAATTCGCGCACCCGCCGGAACAATATACGGAGTTAGTGGATTTCAATTGCATTTTAGCAGTGAAAATATTCATACTCCCGGTGATCAGCCGGATGTTTTAGTGGCAATGAATCCGGCAGCTTTAAAGAAAAATCTACCTGAGTTAAAGAAAAACGGAATGATAATCGTTAATAGTGATGCTTTCGATTCAAAGAATTTAAAGCTTGCTCATTATGATTCTAATCCGCTAGAAGATAATACCTTGGATGGTATTACGGTTTTTACGGTTCCTATAACTTCATTAACTGAAAATGCATTAAAGGATACCAAGTTATCAGTCAAAGAGATTGCAAGATGTAAAAACTTTTTTGCTCTTGGGTTGATGTATTGGTTATATAACAGACCGCTTGAGAATACACACAAGTGGATTGAAGAAAAGTTTGCAAAGAATCCGGAATTTATCGACGCGAATAAAAAAGCTTTGCACGCCGGGTATAATTACGGTGAAATGACTGAAGTTTTTACAACCCGTTATGCTGTTGAACCAGCAAAACTTCCGAAAGGAATTTACAGGAATATTTCGGGCAACGAAGCAACAGCTTTAGGACTTCTCGCAGCATCAGTAAGAAGCGGACTTCAGTTGTTTTTAGGATCTTATCCGATTACTCCTGCTACAGATATTTTACAGTTTTTAAGCACATATAAAAATTTTGGTGTTAAAACATTTCAAGCGGAAGATGAAATTGCGGGTATCGCTACTGCGATAGGTGCTTCCTTTGCTGGTAATCTTGCTGTAACTACAACCAGCGGTCCGGGATTAGCATTAAAAACTGAAGCAATAGGTCTTGCAGTAATGACAGAACTACCTTTGGTTATTATAAATGTTCAAAGAGGCGGACCAAGCACAGGTTTACCTACTAAAACTGAACAAGCAGATCTTTTACAAGCTGTTTTAGGTAGAAACGGAGAAGCTCCTGTAGCAGTGATTGCAGCAAAGACTCCAAGAGATTGTTTTTATATGGCAATTGAAGCTTCGAGAATTGCATTAAAATATATGACACCGGTTATTCTTTTAACTGATGGATATCTTGCAAATGGTAGTGAGCCATGGAGAATTCCAAGCGTGGATAGTTTGCCTAAAATTGATGTGAAATTAAGAACTGAGAAAGAAGGATTTTATCCGTACTTAAGAAATGAATTCTTGGCAAGACCTTGGGCAATACCTGGAACTCCGGATCTCGAACATCGAATTGGTGGTTTGGAAAAAGCTGATATCACAGGAAATGTAAGCTATGATCCTGATAATCATAACAAGATGAGCAGGTTAAGAGCTGAAAAAATTAAAAATATCGAAAATGATATCCCACTGCTTGAAGTTGATGGTGACCAATCAGGTGATCTTTTGGTCCTTGGTTGGGGTGGGACTTATGGTTCTATCAAAGAAGCTGTTATAAAGGCTAGGATTTTAGGTTACAAGGTTTCTCAGGCTCATTTGCAATACCTTAATCCATTCCCGAAAAATACCGGCGAGGTATTAAAGAGCTTTAAGAAAGTACTTGTTCCGGAAATCAATCTTGGGCAGCTTGCTAAATTATTAAGAAGTGAATATCTCATTGAAGTTGAACAGTTTAATATGATGAGAGGATTGCCTTTAAGAGTTTCATATATATTAAATAAGATTAAAGAAATCCAAGGAGGAAGTAATGGAAAGTAAAGTTGAGTTGAAAACAGAAAAGTTGACTGCTAAAGATTTTGCATCGGATCAGGAAGTAAGATGGTGTCCCGGATGTGGTAATTATTCAATACTTGCTCAGGTTCAAAGAACTTTTCCTGAAATAATTGAAGTACCAAAGGAAAATGTGGTCTGGATATCCGGAATCGGGTGTTCAAGCCGCTTTCCATATTATATGGGCACTTATGGATTTCATGGAATTCATGGAAGAGCACCTGTATTAGCAACAGGAGCCAAACTTGCAAATCCAAAGCTGGATGTTTGGGTTGCTACAGGAGATGGTGATCTGCTTAGTATTGGTGGTAATCATTTTATTCATGCTTGCAGAAAAAATATTGATTTAAAAGTTCTTTTGTTTAATAATCAGATTTATGGATTAACGAAGGGACAGTATTCACCAACATCTGAAAGAGGAAAAGTTACAAAGACCACTCCTTTTGGAAGCGTTGATTATCCGTTCAACCCTACAATGCTTGCTACAGGTGCTGATGCAACTTTTATTGCACGCTCAATTGATCGGAATCCAAAGCACTTACAAGATATGATTAAAAGAGTTGCTAAACATAAAGGATTAGCTTTTCTGGAAATATATCAGAATTGTAACATCTTTAATGATGGAGCATTCGCTGTATTAACTGAAAAAGATACAAAGGATGATAATGTCTTAATATTAGAACATAATCAACCGATGGTCTTTGGAAAAAATAAAGATAAAGGAATTAAACTTGATGGTTTAAAACCAGTAGTCATTGATATCTCGAACGGAAAACATTCAATCAATGATGTATTTGTTCACGACGAATTTGACGAATCTCCGGTTCGTTCTACCATATTGTCAAGCTTTACTAATATGCCTGGTTTTCCAACCCCGATTGGCGTGTTCAGACAAGTATTTAAACCTACTTATGGTCAAGGACTTACAGAACAAATTGAAGAAGTAAAGAAAAGAAAAGGTGAAGGTGATTTGGAAAAAGTCTTATTTAGCGGAAATACCTGGGAAGTTAATTAAACTCATCAACTATGAATTTTTGTTGATGTTAAAGTTATGATTCGGGCTTGAATTATTATCAAGCCCTTTTATTTTTAAATGATATATGATAGATTTTTTGAAACTTAAAGAAATTATTCTGGATAATAATTCCTTTCTTATCACCACTCATGTTAATCCTGATGCTGATGCTATTGGCTCTGAAGTAGCTTTTTATTATATCTTGAAAAAGCTTAGGAAAAAAGCTTATATAATCAATCACAGTAAAACTCCTTATAATCTGGAATTTCTCAACGAAGGAAATATTATTTATCAGTATGATGCAAATGTTCATAAAAGTTTATTCGATAAAGTTGATGTGTTAGTTGCATTGGATTTTAATCGTGCAAACAGAGTTGTAAGTATGGAACAGCCATTTCGCGATTCTAAAAAAATAAAAATTTGTATAGATCATCATCAATCACCGGAAGATTTTGTTGATTATATTTTTTTAGATACTGATTATTGTGCAACGGGACATATTATTTTTGATTTTATAAAACAGACAAGTATTGTAAACCTGGATTTGCAAATTGCCAATCCTATCTATGCTGCAATTATGACCGATACCGGATCGTTCCGATTTGAGAGAACTACTTCTGAAGTCCATAGAATCGTAGCAGAATTACTTGATCTTGGTGTAAGTCCGTGGGAAATTTATGATCAGCTTTATGATCGGAGTAAATTCAGTAAAATCAGATTGCTTGGGCGAGCATTAGATTCTGTTAAATTGGAAGCAGAAAATAAAATAGGTTATATGACAATAACTCAAAAAGATTTTGATGAACTTGGTGCTTTTGAAAGTGACACAGAAAATTTTGTTAACTACAATCTTTCTGTTGAAAATGTTGTTTTGGGAATTCTATTCATTGAACTTAAAAATGGTTTTAAAGTCAGCTTTCGTTCTAAAGGAGATATTCCTGTAAATCTTTTAGCAAAAGAGTTTGGAGGAGGTGGTCATATTAACGCTTCAGGTGCAAGGTTCTTTACAAATAATATGCAGGAAATGATACCTGTAATTCTTTCAAAAGCAAAAAGTTATCTTAAGTAGTAAAGGTAAAAAGTATGTATAGAATAAAACTTACCCCATTCACCCAAAAAACTCCTTATCAAAAATTATCAGTTATTCTTAAATTTTTAATTGATGATGAAAAACTTGCTAAAAGCTTAACAGATCTTGAAAAGATTTATAACATTAAGCTTTCTGAACTTCAAAAGAAAAATTTTCTTTCATCTGATATAAAGAGAATCAGAATTACTAAACCTTCTGGAAAACCAGACGCATTAATATTACAGAAAATAAAAACTGATGATATAAATACAGATTATTTTAGAAACCACTTAGCAGCTTTTGTTGCTAATCTGCAATCAGAAGTAACAAGAAATTTATATATAACTATTCCATCTTTTTCAATCGTTAAAAAATATTTTGATAGTAAAGAATATTATTATCAAACATTTGCGGAAGGTGTTTTATTGGGGAACTATTCTTTCGATAAGTATAAAAAAGAACAGGAAAAAGATAAAACTCTTAATGTTTATTTGCATCCCGAAGATGAAAAGATACTTAGAACAGCATTAAAGAAAGCTCAGAATTTAATTTCATCGGTTGCTCTTACCCGTGATTTGCAAAATGAACCTGCAAATAACCTTACACCAAATTTATTTGCTAACAGGATTGTTTCTACGCTTCGCCCGCTCGGTATTAAAGTAACAGTATTCGATCAAAAGGAAATCAAAAAAAGAAAAATGGGCGGTTTAATAGCAATCGGGCAGGGAAGTGTTAACAAACCTCGATTTATTGTTCTTGAATATAAACCTCAAATTAAATTCAAAACTGAAAAGGTAAAAACAATAGCCTTGGTTGGAAAAGGAATTACTTTTGATACAGGCGGCATTTCTTTAAAACCTTCAAAAAGTATGGGAGAAATGAAAGCAGATATGTCCGGTGCTGCTGTTGTTGTCGGAACATTAAGTGCTGCTGCAAAATCTAATCTTCCTGTTCATTTATATGGTGTAATTCCTGCTGCAGAAAATATGTGTTCAGGTGAATCAATCAGACCCGGAGATGTTGTAAAAATTTCTAATGGCAAAAGTGTTGAGATAGAAGATACAGATGCAGAAGGAAGAGTCGTATTAGCTGATGCGCTGCATTATGCTTCTCAATTAAAGCCTGATCAGATTATTGATCTTGCTACACTAACCGGGGCTTGCATAGTAGCACTCGGAGATTTTGTTGCGGGAATGTTTACGAAAAATGAAGAAATGGCTGAACAGCTTTATAAAAGCGGAATGAAAACTTATGATAGAGTCTGGCGCTTACCTTTGTGGGATGATTTTAATGAATTAATTAAAAGTGATGTAGCTGATGTGGCTAATCTTGGTAAAACCAGATGGGCAGGAGCAATCACAGCTGCTAAATTCTTAGAACATTTTGTTGATAAAAATATTCCCTGGACACATCTTGATATCGCCGGTCCTGCTATGGCTAACTCATCGAAAAACTATACTAAAAAATATATGACAGGCTTCGGGGTAAGATTATTATTTGATTATTTATCAAATAGAATTTGAAGTTGTTTTTATAAAACAGTTATAAGCACATTTTTGAGACAATGTAAAATCTTAGCGGACTTAGCGTGAACCTTTTCTCTAAACACATTTCACGCAAAGCACACTAAGAAATTGCAAACTCAAAGCTCGCAAAGAAAATCTGTGTAAATCCGTTTAATCTGCGTCATCCGTGTTCTATCAGGGTTTGTGCTTTCCGTTCTTTGTAATTATAAAAGATGATGTGGTTGAGATAGAATAAAAATCTTTGCGAACTTAGCGTAAAACTTATCTTCAAACTCATTTCACACTAATATTTTGTAAAACAAACAAATTGATTTCGGTAAATAAAATGCGGATTTTCAAGTAAAAATTAACTGAGAATTGTAAAATTAGACTTGAAATCTCAAAATTCAGCTTTTTATTTTTTGCATAGAAGTTGAAATATGTTTAAGATAGAAACAAATAGATTAGAGAAAAGGGAATTAAGTTTATAAAAACAGAATGTAATTTAGAAAAAATGAAATACTTAATTAAAATATTTTTTGTTTATTTGTTCTTGGCATCAAATTCAAAACCGCAGAGTTTATGGCTTGTAGATTACGGATATGATCCTCAATTAAATTATTTAGTTGAAAATTTAAGTGTAGATAGTTTGAAGAGCATTGTATTAAATGACGATTGGGCACAATCAACTCTTTTATACGAGGCTGCTGTAACCCGCCTTTATTACTTCCACAAAGAAACAGAAAGTCAGTTTTTATTAAATAATCTGAACACAGAAATTGATTCAGCAACCACACCTTTGCCAGCAATAAGTTCGGAATGGTATAAATATTATACGGATGCGTATATCCTAGGACTTTTGGGATCACCAGTTGCTATTGAAAAGATGAGAGTGATTGCAGATGATGAAAATAACTTTTATAGATTGAGAGCAATGAGTCATCTTGCTGAGGCTGGGTACTATGAATATTATAATTATTTAAAAAATGAATATTACAGCGGCAACAAAGATCCATATATATTAAATTTACTTAGCTGGTATAGCCGAAATGAAAATTATAGAGATGAGATAAAAACTATCTTAAAAAATGAAGTTTATAGCAAAAGTGATTATTTCGGGGTTATGTATAGTGCACATTATCTTGGATTTATACCTGGGGCTGAAGTCGAAATTCTTGACGAATTTTTTAGAAACACTACTGGTAAAGCACGCTATGAGTATTTTTTTCAAATCGGGATTTACGATAAAGATGGTCAGCCCGAGCGAAGTATGTTTGCCCTTCAAAATGAAGTGAACGATACCTTTAGAGTTGAATACCTGCCAACTCCATATAAAATTTTGAATTGGAGTTCAATTTCCAAAAGATATTTAGAGCCAAAATTTATTAATTTCATTAATAATCTTAGTATTGCTGATACTAACTCTGCGACTTATCAAGTAAGAAAATACTTTTTGCTGACATATACTCCCATTAAACCCGATTCAATGACTCCATCAAATGATTTATTAATCAATTTGTATAACTATGTTGACAGTGTTGTAACATACAACTGGCTCGGTGATTTAACATTTTCAAACGAACTAAAAAGCATTTTAAACACAGCTAAAACAAATTTACAAAACGGAGATTCACTCGCTTGTAGGGTTAACGTAAAAGAATTTCAGGATTTAGTGGATAATGTTTACAAAGACTCATTAAATACAGATCCACGTTTTGTAACAATAGAAGGCTGGAAATTTCTTTACTGGGATGCACAATACATTTTAGACAGGCTGCATTAACTTTGAATAAATATTTTGAATAATAACTTATCCTTAGTTTACATCAGCACTAAATACATTTCACGCAAAGATCACAAAGAAAAACATAAGCAAAGCTCGCAAAGAAAAGCTGTGTAAATCTGCTTAATCTGTGTCATCCGCTTTCTATCAGGGTTCGTGCTTTCCGTTATTTGTAATTATAAAAGATGATGTGGTTGAGATAGGATAAAAATCTTAGCGCTCTTAGCGTAAAACCTTTGCGGACTTCGCGTGAACCTTCTTTTTAACTCATTTCACACAAAGATCTTGAAGAAATTAAAATATATCAAAACAATAAAACTATATAGCAATACAACAATAAGTTTACAATCTGTTTGAAGTTTGTTTAATCATTCCATCCTTAATTTCAAAGATTACATCTGCTAGTTTCATCAAGTCAGGATTGTGTGTAACGATTACAAATGTTTTTTGATACTTATCTCTAAGCTCAAATAAAAGTTTATGAATTGATTCACTGTTAGCAGAATCGAGATTTCCTGTTGGTTCATCTGCAAAAATAATTTTTGGATTATTTGCCAAAGCTCTTGCAACTGCAACTCTTTGCTGCTCACCTCCTGAAAGCTCAGCAGGTTTATGATTTTCTCTTTGAGCAAGTCCGACTACATCTAAAAGTTTTTGAGCTTCTTTAAAAGCTGTTTTTAAACTCTTTCCATTAATCATCATCGGAATTGCTACATTTTCCAGCGCAGTAAATTCAGGTAATAGATGATGAAACTGGAAAACGAAGCCCATATTCTCATTTCTGAACTTAGCAAGTTTATCGTTACTATATTCAAAAATATTATTATTCTCAAACAAGACTTTGCCGCTGTCAGGTCTGTCAAGTCCGCCAAGTAAATGTAAAAGTGTTGATTTACCGGCACCGGAAGCACCAACTATTACAGATATTTTCTGCTCTTCTATATCAACAGAAATATTTTTAAGAACACTAAGCTTGTTCTCTTTATTTAATTGATAAGACTTATTAAGATTTTGTGCGCTTAAAATTATGCTCATTTATTTATTCCCATTTAATGGATTGTAATGCATCAACCTTTGCAGCGCGCTTGGCAGGAATATAAGCTGCGATCAATGCAAGTAAAATTGAAATACCTGTTATAAAGAAAAAATCCGATATTCTTAGTTCCATCGGTAAGGAGTTAATTTTGTATTGTGTCGGGTCCAACGGATAAATATTGTATTGCAATTGTAAAAAACAAATAAAATAGCCTAGTATCACTCCTAAAAATGTTCCAGTTAATCCAATCATCAAACCTTCATACATAAAAATTTTTAAAATTGATTTTTCTTTTGATCCCATTGATCTTAAAATTCCGATATCTCTTTTCTTTTCAATAACAGACATTGAAAGTGAACCGAGTATATTAAATGATGCTACCGCAATAATTAAAGAAAGCAAAATATATGCGACCCATCTTTCAATTTGCATCATCGAATAGAGCTCTTTATGAAAATCATACCAGGTATTAATTGAGTAATTCTCAATACCTAGTAATGCTTCAAGTTGATTTTTTACTTTAAATGAATTATCAAAATTATTCAACTTAACATCATAACCTTGAAAAGAATCATCATATCCCAATAAATACTGAGCATCTTCAAGAGGAACAAACATTAAGCTTGCGTCATAATCATTATTTTGTGAACTGAAGATTCCGCTTACAACAAATTTTTGCATATTCGGCATTCCAAATTGTGTAATCGCTTTCTCAATACCTTCGGCTGAAATTATTGTAATTGTATCTCCAACAAGTGTTTGCAGTTTATCAGCCAGTCTCAAACCAATCATTGCACCTGATAAATTTTCTGATTCAGAAAAATTGTCGTTACCATAAAGGATACTTTTCTTGATATTATATAATTTATTTATTGCAGATGTATCAATGCCTTTAAGTGTAATTACTTGTGTTATTCCACTTGAATAAGCAAGAACTTTACCGCTTACAAACGGAGCATAAGATTTTATATCGTCAATTTGTTTAAACGCAGAAAGTATTTCATCGTTAGTGTTTATTACTTTTTCCGTTTGATATTCTACTCTTAAATCAGGATCGAAATTCATTAAAAATTTAGTTACTAAACTTCCAAATCCGTTAAACACCGAAAGAACAACAATTAAAGCTGCAACTCCGATTGTAATTCCGGTAATTGAAATTAAAGAAATAATTGTAATGAAATTAAGCTTATGCTTCGAAAACAAATATCTTCTTGCTATAAATCGTTCGTAGTTCATCAATCAAACCTTAATGCAGTAACAGGATTAGTTTTAGATGCGAAATAACTTGGCAGCATAGCTGAGACCAAAGATAAGATAAAAGTAATTGCAGAAATCAGAACAAAAAATTTTATATCCATTTCAATCGGAACTCTAGTAACAAAATACACACTGGAAGGAACTTTAATAATATTAAACTTTAGTTGGATGCTCATTAAAAGCCAGGCTAAGATATTCCCTGAAATAATTCCAATTAAGCTTAAATAAATTCCCTGATAAACAAAAATTCTAATAATTTCTCTGCTTTTAGCGCCAAGTGATTTTAATATTCCAACTGCTTTTGTTTTTTCCAAAACCAGCATCAACAATGTGCTGATGATATTGAAAACAGCAACAATTATTATTAATCCCAGAACAATTGGGATTGGTTTTTTTTGCAAATCAATCCAGGTAAAAATATTTCGATGTATTTCAAATATTGTTCTTGCATAGTAAGGATATTTTAATTCTTTTCTTATAAGAGTTGATAAGCTGTCAATCTTTTCAACTGATTTAAGTTTTATATCCAAACCATTTATTTCATCAGGCATAGAGAAAAGAGATTGAGCTGCTTTTAAACTTGTAAAGCCTATCAGATTATCATAATCAGCCATGCCGCTTTCATAAATTCCGGAAATAGTAAAAATCTTTATATTTGGAATCTCAGTCGGAGAGGGGAGTTTATCATTTTTCAAGGCGAAGAGCTTTACTTTATCTCCCGGTTTAACAAGGAGTTTTGTTGCCAAGGTTTTTCCAAGTAAAATTGAAGTATCACTATTTTCCAAATACTCACCTGAAATAATATTAGATTTAATTCCATTGATGTGCTTAGCTTCAATTAATCCTTGCAGATTAATTCCTTCCTTACGATGTTTTGATGAAATAATTGCAAGCTTAGACACGAAAGGAGAGATGTAATCCAGTTGACCATCAATTCTTTTTGAAATATTTATAATATTATTTTTATATTTTGGCAAATCTTCTTTGTAGGAAAGAATTCTGATATGTGTATCAAAATCTGTGATTTTTTCAGTCAAAGTCTTTTCAAATCCATTTAAAACACTAAGAGCAATTATTAGTGTTGCAACACCCAGACTGATCCCAACAATTGCAATAACTGATATAAGATTTAATAATCTGGAATCTTTATTCGAAAAAATATATCTAAGTGATACAAATAACGGAAATTTCATAAAAAAAAGTAGATTTCAATTGTTTGTAATTTAAGTAATATTCGATTCCTAAAAAATTGTTTTTAAAGTGTCATTGGTATATATTTTCAATCTATTTTTTAAGAATTATTTATTTAGGGTTAAAAATCAAATAATCCAAAGGAGTTGAGTTTAATCCAGCTATCGCGTTCCGATTTGATCGGGAAGGTCGCGGGTTTACGAAAATAACTTTAAGATATCATTGGGGTTTAGAAAAAATTGAAATTACTTCGGGGCGTAGCGTAGTCCGGCTATCGCGCTTGCTTTGGGAGCAAGAGGTCGCAGGTTCGAATCCTGCCGCCCCGACTTTGGGATATTAAAATTAGATTCTGAGTTGCGCCCGTAGCTCAATTGGATAGAGCATCAGCCTTCTAAGCTGAGGGTTAGTGGTTCGAGTCCACTCGGGCGTACTAAAATGTTTTATCTTAAAATTGTTCTTAGTTTTATTGATAGATTAGATCATTAGTTAAAAAACTAGTATAGAGCATTAACCTCCTAAGCTGAGGGTTAGTGGTTCTTCCGTAGGAATCCCGATGGGAGAGTCCACTCGGGCGTACTAAAATGTTTTATCTTAAAATTGTTCTTAGTTTTATTGATAGATTAGATCACTGGTTAAAAAGCTAGTATAGAGTATTAACCTTCTAAGCTGAGGGTTAGTGGTTCTTCCGAAGGAATCCCAATGGGAGAGTCCACTCGGGCGTACGAAGATGTTTTATCTTAAAATTGTTCTTAGTTTTATTGATAGATTAGATCACTAGTTATAAAGCTAGTATTGAGCATCAGCCTTCTAAGCTGAGGGTTAGTAGTTCTTCCGTAGGAATCCCAATGGGAGAGTCCACTCGGGCGTACGAAGATGTTTTATCTTAAAATTGTTCTTAGTTTTATTGATAGATTAGATCACTAGTTATAAAGCTAGTATAGAGCATTAACCCTCTAAGCTGAGGGTTGGTGGTTCTTCCGAAGGAATCCCAATGGGAGAGTCCACTCGGGCGTACGATTTAAGATTATTTATTAAATGGTGAGCGTAGCTCAGTTGGTTAGAGCACCAGGTTGTGGCCCTGGGGGTCGTGGGTTCAAATCCCATCGCTCACCCAAAACAAAAATCTAATTAAAAAAAAGTTTGTGTGTCTTTGGCCCCATCGTCTAGTGGTTAGGACATCGCCCTTTCACGGCGGTAACAGGAGTTCAAATCTCCTTGGGGTCACTTTAGCCTCAGTATTTTTGCTGAGGCTTTTTTATTTTTATACAGTTAGTTCTGTTTGTTTTTTAATGTTTAAGTAAATAAGAATATGATGATAAATTATTTAGTTGTGTCTGCTGGTGCTGCAATTGGCGGTGCATTACGATATGGAATTTCAAGTTATATTCAAAAAAATATTTCAGTAATTTTTCCTTATGGAACTCTTGTTGTAAATATTGTTGGTTCTTTTATTCTCGGTTTTATTATGTTTTATTTGAATGAAAAAGAATTGATTGGCAATGAGTTAAGATTATTTCTTACGGTAGGTTTCTGCGGAGGTTTCACTACATTTTCAACCTTTTCTTATGAAACATTAAATTTATTTTTGGATACCGAATATCTTTTAGCATTATACAATGTGCTATTGAATGTTGCTCTTTGTTTGATTGGAATATACTTGGCTTATTTATTCTCAAAATTAATTGGATAGAATATGAAAACTACAGGTGAAGCAAAATTGCTCAGAATATTTTTAGGTGAGAGCGAAAAGTTGAACGGTAAACCTGTTTATGAAGTGATCGTTTTAAAAGCAAGAGAAGCTGGTTTAGCCGGTGCAACAGTTACGCGTGGCATAATGGGATTTGGTGCAAACAGTATAATTCACACATCCAAAATTTTAACTTTATCAGAAGATTTACCATTAGTAATTGAAGTTGTAGATGATTTAAATAAAATCGAGAAATTTATTCCGGTTATAAATGAAATTTTTGAGTCAGCAAATGTTGGCGGGTTAGTTACTCTTGAAAAAGTTGAAGTGATAAAATATATCTCTACAAAAAAGTAAGTAATTAAATTATCTCTAAAAATTTTTTATTCAGTTGCTCTTATTTTCTTCTTCTTAAATCTCCTGAATGCATATAAAGTCTGATTGAAATAATGAGCAGGGAAATATGTTTTTAATCCATATTCCTCCGGCTTGTTTTCGGGTAAAAATGCTGTTCCAAAAATCCAGTCCCATATAGCAAATTTGGTTGCAAAGTTTCTGTTTCTTCCTTTGCCTGTTGAATGATGCCATCTGTGCATTTCAGGTCCGTTTATTATTTTTTGCAGCCAGCCGGATTTGACATTTAAGTTAGAGTGAATATACATCCCCCAGACCGCACTGATTACACCTTTATACGCAATTACTTCAGGAGGAGAGCCAAGCAAAATAATCGGTGCAAACTCAATAGTTTGATTAAGTAATATTTCCAGTGCATGAGATCTGGAACCTGAAAGCCAATCAACTTTTTTTGGAGAATGATGTGCTTCGTGGATTCGCCATAACCATTTATTACTATGTTGCCAGCGATGCATAAAATAAATATAAATGTCGTGTGTAATTGTAAAGAAAACAAGCTGAATCCAAATCGAAACATTTGCAAATAATCCAAGTCTAGACAAACCGGTTGTTTTGTCAATATAGTTTATAATCAGGCTAAAAATTATAATACTTAAAATATAACTTTGAGCAATTGTGTAAAGTGCAAGATCATCAAAGAAACCTTCGCGAAAAACCTTTTGTCCTTTTGTGTATGGAAATATCCTTTCAAGAATTACAAATAAAAATGCTGCTGCAACGATTATTAACATTGAATACTTTTCGGCATCAGACATATTCAAAAAATAATTGCTAATTGAATTAATTATATCTGAAATCATATTACCTAACTTTTAATGAATTCTTTTTGAAAAAATTATAAAAAAAATAATTTTCATTTTTGCATAAACTTAAACGAATTATTTTATTCTTCGTAATTTTTTAATCTGATATAATTCACTGTCATATACTTTTTTTATGCCATCTCCCAAAGCAAGTTCGATATCTCTAATACTTGAGATCAATCTTTCTATTCCATTAATTTCCACAGAAGCTGCCTGATCAGTGCCCCACATAGCTCTATCCAAGGTAATGTGTCTTTCAACAAAACAAGCTCCAAGCGCAACTGCAGCCCAGGTTGGTGCTAATCCAACTTCGTGTCCGCTATAACCAATTGGAATATCTGAATATTTATTTTTAAGGGTTTCAATCATTTTAAGATTAAGCTCTTCATTCTTACAAGGGTAAGCCGAGGTAGCGTGTGCAATCATTAAATTATTTTTATTCATTTCTGAAACTGCTTTTTCAATCTCTTCCATAGTTGACATTCCAGTGGACATAATAACGGGCTTGTTTAATTTATTTACTTTTTCAAGAAGAGAAAAATCAGTAAGAGATGCTGAAGCTGTTTTATATAATGGTGGGTCAAACTTTTCAATAAAATCTACTGCGGGTTCATCCCAGCAAGATGCAAACCAGGTAATTCCTATTTCTTTACAGTAGCGATCAATCTCTGTGTATTGTTCTTCATTAAACTCAACCTTGTATCTGTAATCGATATAAGTCATTCTGCCCCAGGGAGTATCTCTTTCTATATTCCATTGATCTTTATGAACACAAATTTCTGGAGTGCGTTTTTGAAATTTAACAGCATCAACACCGGCATGTTTTGCACCGGCAATAATTTTTTTTGCAATTTCCACATCACCATTGTGATTGATTCCAATTTCTCCAATAACAAAAACCGGATGACCATCGCCAATGAAACGATCTTTAATTTTTATTTCTCTTTTACTCATTTCAAAATCAAGAAAGATTATGTAACATTTTTAAATGCCATTATTAATTCGGCAAATTCTCTGAAAGCACCATATCCAGCTTTTGTTTCGCAAACATAATCAACAATTTCTTTTATAAAACTCATACCGTCAGCCGGTGTAGCAGTAAATCCACATTGTTGAATAACATCATAATCATTTGAATCATCGCCTATATATGCGATTTCTTCCTTCGTAAAACCATTCTTCTTTTTAATTTGTTCTAACGCTTCAGTCTTATCTTTAACTCCTAAATAATATTCTTGCATCTTTAACTTTTGGGCTCGTGATTTTACAGCAGCAGAATTTTCACCGGTTATAATAATTGTTTCAATTCCAAAATTTCTTCTTAATCTTTCGATTCCCATTCCGTCTCGCACAGAATATCTTTTTAGAGCTTCACCTTGCGGACCGTAATAAATTCCGGTATCAGTTAAAACTCCATCAACATCTGTTAGAATTACTTTAATTTTTTCGGCTTTTTCTTTGAATCTGATGTTTTTGTCTCTTAATACTTTATCTATTACCATGCTGTCCAGCCTCCGTCTACTATTAAATTTGCTCCAGTCATATATGATGAAGCATCGCTTGCGAGAAAAACGATTGCACCTTTATAATCAGTCGGTGCTGCCATTGATCCTAACATTGTTTTTGCAGAATAATTCTTAACAAAATATTCCTCCTGATTATTTTCTACACCGCCTGGAGATAGTGTGTTTACTCTGATTCCTTTTGAGCCCCAATAAGCTGCGAGAAATCTTGTGAAATTTATAATCGCACCTTTTGTTGCAGGGTAAGCGGGAGATTTGTAAAATGTTTGTGAGCCATCAGGTTTTTTATAAATTGATTGGTCGGGCCCGACAATGCCATAAGTTGATGCAATGTTTATAATGCTTCCTTTATTTGCTTTTGACATTTCAGTTCCGATTATCTGAGAACATAAAAATGTTCCGGTTACATTTACATCAAAAGATTTTTGCCACATTTCTAAAGGATAATTTTCAAACATAGAAAGTTCTGCAGCAGTTTGTGGATTTTCAAACATATCATTTATTGCTGCGTTGTTAACTAAAATATCAATCTTTCCGAATTGCATTATTGTTTTATCTCTCAAGTTTTCAATAGAATGTTTATCAGTTATATCAACTCCGATCCCGATAGATTTTGTTGGGAGAGAATGTGCAAACTCTTCGCATTTATTTTCTTCAAGATCGCATACTATAACATTTGCTCCTGCTTCTGATAATGCAAAACAATGATTTTTACCAAGTAATCCTAATGCTCCTGTAACAATCGCAACTTTATCTTTTAATGAAAATAGCTCTAATGATTTCATAATTATTTTTTCTTCGGTTTTATGTTAAAGTTTCCTACTTTGCGAAAAACAGGTTCTAGTGGTTCACCTTTTAAATATTTTTTTACATCTTTTTCTTCGACTGCATTTTTCAAAATTGGTAAAACATCTTCATAAGCTTTTAATGTGTAATCAATATCTTCATCAGAATGAGAGAAGGACATATTATGAAAACCGCCCCAAAGAATTCCTCTTTTAATCATTTCTTGTTGAACCAGAGATTTCATTTCAAGAGGATTGCAGCCGGATTTTTCACCATCAAAAGTTATAATTGTTCTGCAGTCAAAACCTGAACATTTGGTGAAGTTCATTCCAAGTTTTTCTGCGATTTTATTATAACCGGTTTTTAATTTGTTACCTTGCTTAGCTAAATATGCCTGAACATTTTTATCAATCATTTCATTTATTGTTGCTTTGGCTGCAGCAAGTGATAAAGCTTCTCCGCCAAAGGTATTGAAGAAGAATACTTCTTTATCAAGTAAAGACATAATTTCTTTTTTGCCGGTTAAAATAGATAACGGCATTCCGTTGGCAACAGCTTTTGAAAAGCAAGCGAGATCAGCTTTTACACCAAAGTATTGTTGAGCACCGCCCAAAGCAACTCTGAATCCCGTCCACATTTCATCAAAGACTAAGACTGTTCCGTTCTTTGTGCACACGTCGCGTAGCTTCTGAAGAAAATTATCTTTCGGTTCTTCGAATACAAACGGCTCTAAAACAACGCAAGCAGTATCGTCATCAATTGAATCAATTACAGATTGGATATCGTTATAGTTGAATGTGTATGTAAGGTTTTGTATTTCTTGTGGGATTCCTTTGTTACGATCGGTTACTGAGATATACCAATCGTGCCAGCCGTGATAACCACAGCAAAGAACTTTACTTCTTCCTGTGTAGGCTCTTGCAACTCTAACAGCGCCGGAAACAACATCGGCGCCACCACGTGCATATCTGATTGATTCAGCATTCGGAACAACTTTATGAATTAATTCAGCAACCTCAACTTCCAATGGATGCGGCATTGAAAAAGTAATTCCGTCTTTCAACTGCTCCTTAATTGCTTCATCAACTTTATCGTAAGCATATCCAAGTGACAACGGACCAACACCCATCGTGTAATCAATATATTCGTTTCCATCAACATCCCAAACGTGAGAGCCTTTGCCTTTTTGCAAAAATTTAGGAGCAACACCTTTTATATTTTGTCCAGTCCCTTTTGCGAGAGTTTGAGTTTGAGCAGGAATTAAATCAAGTGCAATTTTATAATATTCATCCGATTTTTTTATTGTCGGAAAGTTTTTATTAAACTCAACTTTGTTCGGCATTTTATTTTGTCCTAAATAATATTTGTTTGATTTAGTGTAATTGTTTTCAATTCATCTAAATGATTCCGATACCAGTTAACACCGTAATATTTTTCATTTATTTTTTTGATATCTGGATTTTCGTTTAGCAAATTTAATATATCTTCAAGAGAAAAATCAGGTTTTTTGTTATACAATTCATCATACACTTTTTTAATAAATTCATAATCTTCCTGATAATCGATTGTAAAGCGATGAGTCATTGAATAATCAAGCCCTGTTTCCCAGGTTACATTTCCAATTCTAAACTTATCAGGATTTTCCCAGAGGTAAGGTGTTGTATGTTCTCTTTCGAATTGCTTCTTTGCATTTAACCACGCATTCTCGAGAGCTTCAAAGCTCATTATTTCAACATCATTTCCATCGGGATAAGTTGCAGGATGAAGGTTACTGACATAATCATATTCATCTTTATGCTCAAGATAGAAAGCAAAAACTTTATCTATAATCCTCGGATCAATTAGCGGGCAATCGGATGGTATTTTTGCAACTGCATCTGCTTTATAAATTTTTGCAGTTTGATAATGTCTATCCAACAAATCTGTTTGATGACCGCGGTAATAATTCAATTTATGCTCTTTGCAAAATGTTTCAACCTTATCATCACTTTTGTCGGTTGTTGTTGCTATTATAATAGTTCCTTTTAATTTTGATGAAGCAACTCGCTCATACATTCGAAAAAGTAATGGCTTATCAGCTAAAGGTAAAAATATTTTATCTGGTAATCGGCTTGAACCTGTTCTCGCTTGTATTACAGTAACTATTTTAATTTGATTCTTCAATTGAATTGCTTTTTAAGTGCGAGTTTTCGTTTAAGCAATTGTTTAATATCAGCTTTTAAATCTTCCAGGTATTTATTCTTTTCTTTTGTTCTGATGATCGGTTTGGTTGATGCCAAAAGTTCCCGTGCAACTTTTGCAATCTCTTTTGCTGAAGTTCCGTTGTTTTGAATCGGAGTTAATTTTTTTATTTCATCATTATCAATATTGCTATAAACTTCTTTACCAAGTGCAAGGGCAGGGAAGATAGTGCTTGAAAATCTTGTTACCAGTGCATCACAATTAGCAAGCATCGGATCAATACTAACATCTTGATAAACTAATGCATCCGGCAAATATTTTTTTACTTCTGCAGCTCGCTTTTTTACAATTTCATTTGGGTGAAGTTTAACTATTATTTTTTTATCACCAGCAATTTTTTTTGCATTCAACAAAAATTTTTTACGATTCTCATATTTTGTTGTTTCTCTAACATCGGAAGTTGCAACAAGAACAAAATTTTTATGTTCAAATTGTAAATCTCTTAGTTTATCGAAATCATCAAAATTTGGAATTCCTGTTACACGGATTCTTCTCGGATTTACTCCTCGATCAATAAACAATTCTCTGAAACCCTCGGATGCTATGCAGAAATAATCATACTGATGAGATAATCCGGTCATTGATGTGCTTGCACACCATCTGCCTAACCCAAGAAAGCGAGTTACATGATAGCGCCAATCAGGCGGATCAACCATTCCTTCCTGAACAAGAATTGTTTTGAACTTTTTGATCTTTCGTGGAACAATTAAATCCTGACAAGTAAACACTAAGTCATAATTATCGTTTTTACCTTCGTAATCAAGTTTAAGGTTATTTGCTTTAATATATTCCAAAGTCGTTCGCTTGAATTTTCCACCCATTATTGTAAACTCAAGCATTTTTAATTTTGTCAAAACCCATAATGGTCCGCTTGCATAATATGGAGTAAAATATGCATCACACTCAGGCAATTCTTTGGCGATCTTATGCATTATTGTTGTTTGATTGAGCGAACCGCCAATAAACAGAATTTTAGGTTTAGTCATTCAAGCGTTTTTAATTAAAATTGTTAATTCTACTTTATTTCTGAAAGATCAAGAAGTAATACGAATTTGTTAAATCTTTCAAAAACCACTCAAAATATAATGATTTTCAGCAAATTTATTGAATTTTTGTTTACGTAACCCAGAATAAGGTTAATGTCCCCGCAAAGTTTGTTCAGATTTTTATGTTTTACTAAATTGCTATTAATAAGAAAATTATTAAAGGAATTAAAATGGTACTACTCAAACCCAAGCGATTGAATCCAAAAGATGTAATTGGTTTAATTTCCCCTGCATCTTCTCCTGATGAACTTTCAAGAATTGAAAAAGGAGTTAAATATCTTGAAAGCTTAGGTTATAGAGTTAAGGTTGGTAATAATGTTGGTAAAGGATATGGATATTTAGCAGGTACCGATGAAGAGAGAATTGAAGATTTGCATTCGATGTTCAAAGATAAGAACGTAAAAGCTATATTTACGTTACGTGGCGGATATGGTGCTTTCAGATTATTGGATAAGATTAATTATAACTTAATAAAAAATAATCCTAAGATATTTGTTGGATATAGTGAGATAACAGCTTTGCAAATGGCGTTTTTGGAAAAAGCCGGACTGATAACATTTGCCGGTCCAATGGTAGCTGTTGATTTTTATGAAAATGTAAGTTCGTTTACTAATGAAATGTTTTGGGCAACGATTACTTCAAATAAAAAATTAGGAAAGCTTACTTATCCTGAAGATCAAAAACCATTAACCTTAGTTAAAGGAATGGCTTCAGGAAGAATCATCGGAGGTAATCTGGCAGTATTCGCTGCTTTACTTGGTACACCTTATTTCCCAAATCTAACGGGCAAAATATTAATGATTGAAGATATTGGTGAATTACCATATCGCATAGATAGAATGTTAAATCAGTTAAGACTTGCAGGAGTATTTAAGAAAGCTAAAGGAATCATTATAGGAAGATTTGTTGATTGCCACGAATATGATCCTAATAAAAAGACTTTAACTTTGGGTGAAGTAATTGAACAGTATATCAGTTCACTTAAGAAACCATCTGTTTATACTTTTCCACATGGTCATATAAAGGATTTTGTTACAATTCCGTTTGGTATTAGAGTAAATCTTAATGCTACAAAGGGCAGTGTTGAATTTGCTGAGGCTGCAGTTAAATAGTATTCTGCAAGAATGTAAAATAATCTTTAGACTTGAAGTATAATTCCGTATGATTAGCAGATTCTTCTTCATCAAAAAATCCCCAGACTGTTGAGCCGGTACCAGTCATCATACTATGCTTTGCTCCGAATTCATTCATCTTCTTTTTGATTTCAAATATTTCAGGATAATGATTGAAAATAATTTCTTCAAAATCATTAGATGCAGATTCTAAAATTTCTTCAATTGGAATATCTTTCTTGGATGTAAAAAGCTTAAGACTTGATTTAGGAATGGATGGTTTAATTAATCCAAAAGCCCATCTAGTGGAAATATGAATCCCGGGATTGATAATAACCAGGAATTTTTTATTGATGATATTTAACGGATAAAGTATTTCTCCTCTTGATTCAGCAAATGATGGCACTGATTTTAGAAAAAAGGGAACATCCGATCCTAATGAAAGAGCAAGTTTGGCTAAATCCGAATCAGATATAGCAAGATCAAATAATTTATTTAATCCGATTAAAGTCGTGGCAGCATTTGAACTGCCTCCGCCTAAACCAGCACCAATCGGAATTTCCTTTTTTAAAAAAATATTTACATTAAATGAAGTCTGACAGAAACTTTCTAAAGCTTCTTTTGCCTTTATGATAAGGTTAGTCTTTTCAAAATTCAGTTGTTCGTCATTACTATTAAAAGAAAAGTCATTGCTTTTTATAATAGTTATTTCATCAAAAAGCTCTAAAGGATAAAAAATAGTCTCCAGATTATGGAAACTATCTTCTCTTTTATTTAAGATGTTTAAACCAATATTGATTTTAGCAGGTGATTTTATTTTAATGCTGTCCATCAATCATAATTCTTAGTTTTTTGATATGATCAGGATTTGAACCACAACAAGCCCCGATAAATGATGGATTAAGTTTCAAATACTCCTTAGCTTTGTTTGCATATTCTGTAGGAGAAATAGCACACTCAATTTTTGTATCTGTAAGTTCTCCGCCGCCACAATTAAGATAAAATCCCCAATTCATTCCTGGTTTTATTCTTTTAACCGCTAGCTCTAACGCGTCAAATGTCATACAATTAAACCCAATTGCAAGAGGATTATATTTCATAACATACTCAATTGCATCAGTTAAATTTTCACCTGATAATAATTTGGGCTTATCTTTCAGAAAAAAGCTCATAACAAATGGGATATGATTTTCTCCGCAATATTTCGAGATAAATTTGATTTCATCGAAATGACTTTGTGTTTCATTTAGTATAAAATCACATCCCGCTTCTAAAAGTAAATCTATATGAACTTTGTGATTCCATTCAAGATCCTTTTGTGAGATAGTCCTTTCAACCTGATAACAATCTTCAGCAGGTGGATTGGAACCAGCAATAAGAATTGTTGATTTTCCACGAGCTCTTTTTGCCAGCTCAACAGCATTCTTTACACTTTCACTAATATCTGTAACACCTGTTGATATAAGGGTATATGGATTTGTTCTAAATGTATTAGTAGTTATGATATCAGCACCGGCACGAAGGTAATCTTTGTGGAGTATAATTACTTCTCTTCTGGAATCATCATTTGCTGTTGCGCTCCAGACTCTTTTATTTGATGTTAACTTTTTTTCCTGAAGCATACTGCCCATTGCTCCGTCCAGAATTAAGGGTCTGTTTATCTTTTTGGCTCTTTCGAATGGATTCAGTCTTTCACGAATTTTTATCTTGTCAAAAGTCGAATAATAATTCTCAATTTCATTAAGAATACGATTCAGATCAAGATTTTTTATACATTCAAGATCATATGGACATTCTTTTTTCCAGCAAGGCGAACAGAACAAATCCGGCTGATATATTTTAACTCCTCTGTCATACAAATCTATTTCAGTCCAGCAGCTTAATCCAAACCAGGCAATTACATATTTTTTTAAAGCAATTGCTAAATGCATTCCAAAAGTATCACCAGTTACTATAAGCTGAGGAATAGATTCATAACAAGCTCCTTTTCGTACTCCTTCATTAGTCGGAGTGTTAATTACTCTACCTTTGAAGTGATCAGCAATTTCTTTATTCCTTGCAGTGTCTTCAGGACCGCCAAGAAGCATAATTTTATATTTCTTTTTTGCAAGCAGTTTATTGATTAAAAAGATATGCTGCCCAATAGACATCTTTTTATTTGGAAACAGTTCCGAGCATCCGGTATTAAAACCGATTATTTTATCCGTATCTCTTAGTCGAGCTTCTTTTTTATAGTTTTCAATAAACCTTAGCTCATCAGTAGTAAAATTAAATATATACTCATCTCGTTGGTAATCTAATTCAAAAGTCTCTGCAAGATAATCCTGACCAGTCCTTTGATTAACTTCGAATTTCAAGTGATCATCCATTCCCAGATCGTAGTTATATTTTGCACTTTTGTTGGCAGGAATTATTGCACCACTTTGATGTAATGCAAAACCTAATTTATTCTTTGCATTAACTGAGTTCAATAAAGCACAAGATCTTTGAGATTTATCAACATTCATTACATAATCAAATTCCATTTGATTTAGAATTAGTAAAGATTCTGCATCCCAATTAAATACTTTATCTATATGCTCATTATTAAGCAGAAGGGGAGAAGTTGATTTTAAAGTTATCCAATATATTGTAGATTCAGGAAATTTCCTTTTGATCGCCGGTAATTGTGCGGTTGTCATCAAAACATCGCCCATCGCATCCAGATTAATAATTAATATCTTGATACCAATTGGTAAATTATCTTTACAACCATTCTCCCAGCAATTATATCCTGAATAACACGGCTTATAACCACTGAATCTTTTACAGGAGAATACATCTTTTTTATCATCAATATTTTTTTTCATAGCGCTTGTTTGTTTAATTGTTATATTGTTACTGTCTCTTAGACGTTTACAATAATAAAATTATTAATGTTTTATTTAGTCATTTTTAGAATTGGATAAAAAGTTTTTGCACTATTTAAAACATAGTATAATATATTATTTCTAAGATTCAAGAGATTTCCTATTATATTTTAAATTAATAATATTTTTAAGCTTTGTTATTACCTGCTGAACAGGTAGTTCAGTCATACATTCATGTTTATAAGGACAAATTAATTTGTCACAACAGATACACCAAAGATCATCCTTAATTACGTAGTCTGAAGTTTCTGAATAAGGTCTGTGTCCGCGTGGATTAGTTGGTCCGAACAAACCAATTGTCGGAACACCCAATGCTGCTGAAATATGCATCGGACCGGAATCATTTGATACTACAGCATAACATTTGGAAATCAACGCAGCTAATTGTAAAAGACTTGATTTAGGGGCTAATATACATTTTTCATTCAGATTAGTCTGAAGATATTCAGCATCATCTTCATCTCCGGGTCCCCAAAGAATTAATATTTTAGAGTTAAATTCGTTAATCAGTGCATTGCAAATTTCTAACCATTTTTGTTTAGTACATCTCTTCGAATCCCAGCTTCCAGAAGGTATAATACCAAAAACAATATCATCCCTTTTAAAAGTTGTCTCAAAGAAATCATCTGCAAAAATCTTTTCAGTATCTCCAACATAGTAATGAATTCTTTTTGAAATAATTTCAACATTTATTGCTTTAAGTAATTCAAGATTATGTTCTGCAGAATGATGTGTCCCTCTTTCAGAAGTTCCTAAAATATTATAAGCATATTGTCTTCCGCGATAGGCAAAACCAACTCTATATTTAGCTCTGGTCAGAAATGTTATTTGTGCTGTTTTCGGATTAGACCATAAATCAATAATCATATCATATTTTTCTTTTCTCAGTTCCCAGGCAATCTTAAGAACATTATCTTTTCTGTTCATCGTAAGCACTTTATTAACGAGAGGATTATTTGAGACAGAATGTCTTGCAAAGTGTTCTGTCAAATAATCAATCTTGACATTTTTAAAATGATAATGCAGATTATCTAAAACTATTGTTGATAAAACAATATCTCCAATTCCGCGTGGTTTTATTATAAGTATTTTAGAAACTTTGTCAGGATTTATTTTCATAGTTTCCTCTTAAAAGGGGATTAATGGGCATCTAACCAGTTTTTCCCAATACCGGTTTCAACAACAACTGGTACTTTTAACGGGAGGGACTTCTCCATCATTTTTTTAATAACAGGTACAAGACCATCAATTTCATCTTTATGCATATCAAAGACTAATTCATCATGAACCTGCAAAATCATTTTTGATTTTGAGTTTCTCTTTTTTAGTTCATTATAAATATTAATCATTGCAAGTTTTATCATATCAGCAGCAGATCCTTGAATCGGCATATTGATAGCAACTCTTTCTTCAAATTGTCTTACAACTCTGTTATTGCTGTTTATGTTTTTCAGATATCTTCTGCGTTTCATTAAAGTTTCAGCATATCCGTTTTCCTGAGCAAATTTTACAGAGTTATTCATAAATTCTCTAACTCGTTTAAATGTCTTAAAGTAAGTATCGATTATTTCTTTTGCGTGTGTCTGAGTAATACCTAATCTGGTTTTTAATCCGAAAGCACCAATGCCATACAATATTCCAAAATTAACTTCTTTAGCTTTTCTTCTCATATCGGAAGTTACTTCATCAGGTTTAACATTAAAAACGAGCGCTGCAGTATTTCGGTGAATATCTTCACCTTCACTAAAAGCTTTAATCAAAGCTTCATCACCACAAATTGAAGCCATTATTCTTAATTCAATCTGGCTATAATCTGCACTTAAGATCAGGTAATCATTATTTCTTGGTACAAAAGCTTTTCTGATTTCCTTACCCATTTCAGTTCTTATAGGAATATTCTGCAAATTCGGATCAATACTCGATAATCTGCCAGTAGAAGCAACGGTCTGATTATAACTGGTATGAATTCTTCCTGTTTTTGGATTAATTAGATTTGGTAAGGCATCAGCATACGTAGATTTTAATTTAGCTACCTGCCTGTAATTTAATATAAGATCTATAATTTCATGTTCACCTTTAAGATTTTCCAAAGCACGTGCATCAGTAGAAAATCCGGTTTTAGTTTTTCTGCCTGTGGATAAATTCAGTTTGTCAAAAAGTATTTCCTGCAATTGCTTAGGTGAATTGATATTGAATTCAGTTCCTGCCGATTTATAAATCTCAGAAGTATAATTATCTAATAAAATCTGCAGATCTTTACTGAATGATTTTAAAGCTTTCGTATCTATTTTAACACCTTCATATTCCATTGCTCCGAGAACCGGAGCAAGGGGGAATTCTATTTCATAAGCAACTTTTTCAATACCTTCTTTTTTCATTTCTTTATCAAGAGACTGAAAAAGCCGATAGGTAATATCAGCATCTTCTGCTGCATAATTTGTTAATGAATCAAGTTCAGCATCAAATATTTTAGATGGATCTTTCTTATCACCAATTAAAGTAGTTAATGAAATAGGCGAGTAGCTAAGATATTTTTCAGCAAGATCATCCATACCATGCTTTTGATCAGGATCTATAATATAACTCGCAAGCATTGTATCAAAGAAAAAGTTGTTTACATCTATTTCAATACTTTTTAGAACTGATATATCATACTTACCGTTTTGGCAGACTTTTTTGATATCCGGATTTTCAAACACTTTTTTAAAAACTTTTCTGAATGTAGATATATGCATCCGATCAGCAGTTTGCTTTGTAAAAAGATTTTCTTCATCTTCAAAAGGATTAATAGCAACAAAGTATGCTTCCGAAGGATGAATGCAAAAAGAAACACCTGCTATATTAACTTCGAATGTATTAAGACTATCCGTTTCAGTATCGAAAACAAATAAATCAGATTCCAGTAATTGTGCGGCAAGTTTTCTGGCATCATGTTCTTTCGTAATAAGCGTGTACTTAACAGTTGATTTATCAAATGAATTTAATTTTCCTTCACTTGTTATGGGTGTTTCTTGATCAGTTGTACCAGCTGATGAAGTGTTATTGTAAAGTTTCATCAATCTGGTATAGATTGTTTTGAATTCCAATTCAAACAACAAGTGTTTTAGCCTTTCAAAATCAGGATCTGAAAAGCGTGAATTGTCAAAATTAAAATCAATTGGAACTTCACAATGAATAGTTGCAAGTTCTTTTGAAAGGATTGCAGAATCCTTACCGGTTTCCAATTTATTTTTTATTCCCGCTTTGTCAATTTTATCAATATGTTGATAGATTTTTTCTATTGTTCCGAATTTTTGAATAAGAGGAACAGCACCTTTCGGACCAATACCTTTAATGCCCGGAATATCGTCACTGCTATCTCCAACAATTGCTAAATAATCTATCATATATTTTGGCTCAAAACCCAATTCATCAACAACTTTTTGTTTATCATATACTATTGCTTCATCTGATTTTTTGCCCGGTCTTATAATAAATACTTTATCAGAAACTAATTGGAAATAGTCTTTATCAGGTGTAACTGCATAAGAGATAAATCCTTTTTTTTCTGCGATCTTAACTGCAGAACCTATTATATCATCAGCTTCATAACCGGGTAAAATGTAGAGTGGAATATTTAATGCCTGAACTATGTCTTTTATTCTTTGAATCTGGGGAATCATATCTTCGGGCATTGCCTGACGTGAAGATTTGTAAGCTTCATATTTTTCGTGCCTGAATGTTTTTTCTTTAGAATCAAATGCTACAGCGATATAATCCGGTTTCTGATCTTCTAATACTTTGATTAGCTGATTAATAAAACCAAAAACGGCAGAAGTTGGTTCTCCCTGGCTGGTTGTCAATGGTCGGTTTATAAAAGCATAATAACCCCGATATGCAAGCGCCATTGCATCTATTATTACAAATTTATTTTTCTTCATTAAATAAAAGTAATTAGAAATAATCTTCTATCAGAAAATAATGATTAGTTAAATAAAATTGAAGTGAAAATAAATTTCTCAAATCCGATATAGGACATAAAAACAAAGATAATTTAACGGACAAATAATTATTTCTTAAAAATTCTTCCTTATGACTGTCTTTATTGAGCTAAATGGGATTGTTCATATAACATTTT
>JAKIZM010000079.1 GCA_022708025.1 Bacteroidota bacterium
AAAATTGCATTTGCTTAGAACATCCTTAAAAACAGAATTAAAGATTAAACAAAAGAAAGCAGCCTGATAAAATGGAGTCTCTATTTTCAACTAAGTTTGACTTTTTGCCTGGGCTTATCAAGAATCATTTTGAAGATAGTTTATATTTAACAACTAAATTATTTAAAATTTGAATTCATATTTCAGGCCAGAATGTTTTGTATGATTATTCCAAAATTTTCACATCATCTTTATTTGATTTGTATTAAGCCGGATACATACTGTTGGTTTAAAAAGACAAATGATTTATTAAAAAAACCCAGCACTGAAAGTTTCAGTAGTTTGATAACAAAACTCAATGAGTATTAATCATCAAACTCTATCCTAAAAAATATCTTTATAATATTAACCTTATTTTTCAACTTTAATTGATTAAAGTAAATTCCTGATTAAATCAGATAAAATTTGTTTAAGATAAGATTCGAAGTGATAAATAAACTGTTCTGAACTTTTTAGATATTTTGATATGTAATAATTCCTGTTAATTCTAATTTAAGTTCTTGTAAAGCGTATTATTTTTTAAATTCACATTACAATTAAAATAAATTCATAAAAATTTTCAGGATTAGAAATGAAAGAAATAAAAGCCATAATAAGACCAATTAAATTACTGGAAGTAATTGAAGCACTTCAGCAGATTGAAGGATTACCCGGAGTTACAATTTCCGAAATTATCGGTTTTGGTAAAGGCAGAGCTAAAGAAGCAACTGATAAAATGGTTTATGAGAAAGTGGAATTTGTTCCCCGTACAAAAATCGAAGTAGTTGTAGAAGATAAAATGGCTGAAGAAGTTGTTAATGCTATTCAGAAAAATGCAAAGACAAATAATCCGGGCGATGGTAAAATATTTATCACCACTGTTGATGATGTTGTAAAAATCAGAACTAATGAGCGTGGAGAAACAGCAGTTTAAGTATAGAAATATTCCTATCCGTTGATAAAAAGCATTGTGATCTCAGCGAAAAAGCTTAGAGGACTTTGCGTAAACTTAAGTCATCTTATTCTTCCTAAGAAAATGAATGATAATTAGTCGGATTTCACTAATATTTTTTAACTCAAGAATATTAAAGCAACTCCTGCCACTGCAATTACTGCTCCTGTTATTGCACGCCAGGATATTTTTTCTTTGTAAATATATCTTACCATCGGAAGCATTATTATTGGCGGTGTAGCCATAAGTGTTGCAGCAATTCCAACCTTTGTATATTCTATGGATATTAAACTAAATGTAATTCCTAAATAAGGACCTAACACCGTCCCAAGTAATATAGAACCAAGAATGGATTTATCTTTTTTAATTTTTGGGAACGGATTATTATACCTATTAAACAAAATTGCAAGAGGTAAAATGATCAGAACAGAAGAAAAAATTCTGACAAAGGTTGCAACAAACGCAGTAATATGTCCTTCATCAAATGCATACTTTGCAAATATCAATCCTGCTGCCTGTCCGAGTGCAGCTATAAATCCATAGAAAATTCCTAATCCGGAAATTTTGATTTTAGATCCGTTACTTCCCTCAAACACTACAAGCATTATTCCTGCAATAGTAATAAATATTCCCAAAACACCTGTAGTTGTTATCCGCTCGTTAAGAAAAACAAATGCTAAAATTGCAGACATTCCCGGAGAAAGAGACATCAACAACATACTTATACGTGCGCCAACTAATTGATAACTTTTAAATAGAAATGAATCCCCTATTACCAATCCAATAACACCGCTGATAATAAGATTTATAAACTGAGATTTGGAAAGATCAAAACTGTAACCCATTACAAAAATGGTTACTATAAGAAAAACAGATGCTAAAATTAATCTATTAACATTAACCTGAAGTGAACCAATTTTATGTGTTGCTGAAGCAAATGCTAATGATGTTCCCGACCAAAAAAATGCGGTTAGAATTGCACTTAACTCACCAATATACGGCATAAGAATAAACAGTAATTAGAAAAAATATTTATGTAAAACTAAATAAAATTTTTGTGAACTTTATTCTCAAAGAAAATTAATTAACAGTTTATAGAAATATTTTTAGAAATTTTTGGTAAGAAATAAAATCACCCTTCGCTCCCGCATATTATCGCATACAGCGCAGGGTGACTGAAATGATTAAAGATTAAAATACATTTTAAATTCGAATGGATGCGGCATTGTGTTAATTGAATGGATTTCTTCATTCTTTATTTTTACCCATTGATCAAGCAATTCATCTGTAAAAATTCCGCCGCGTTTTAAGAAATCATTATCAACTGCTAATGCATCCAATGCTTCTTCCAGATTTCTTGGCAGAAAATGTATCTTTCCGGTATAGCTTGGATCAAGGAAATTCTTATCAATTGGTCCGTAACCTTCTTTAATAGGATCAATCTTATTTACAACACCATCAATACCCGCCAGCAGCATTGCGATAGTGCAATAATATGGATTTGCAGTAGCATCAGGCGGACGGTATTCAAATCTTGTTTCATCAGGATTAGAAATATATTTCGGAATTCTTACTGCGCTTGCTCTGTTTCCCTGTCCATAAGTCAAAGCAACCGGTGCTTCAAATCCAGGAACTAATCTTTTATATGAATTGGTACTCGGATTAGTAAATGCCGCAAGTGCCGGTCCGTGTTTTAACATTCCGCCGATAAAGTATCTGCCAAGCTCGTTAATATTGCCATACTCTCCTTTTTTGTAAAATGCGTTTTTACCCTTTTTAGTCAGATAAAAATGCAAATGCATACCATTACCAGCTTGTTGAAACATCGGTTTTGGCATAAAGGTAATGTTCAATCCTTTTTGTTTTGCATAATTGAACAGAACATATTTTGCAGTTACAATATTATCACCTGTTGTTAATAAATCGCTGAAGTAAGTTTCTATTTCCTGCTGTCCGCGTTCTCCAACTTCGTGATGATGATATTTTACTTCCACTCCCTGTGCTCTTAAAAGTTTGCATGCTTCATCTCTGAAATCATCATAAGCATCAAAAGGATTTGCGGCGTGATAACCTTTTTTATAAAACTCTTCTTCACTTTCAATTCGGTAATATGAGGATTCTGTTCTTGTATCATACTCAACTTTAGAGAAGATATAGTATTCAAATTCCGGTCCCCACCAGGATTTATCAGCGCCGGTCGTTTTCTTTAAAAGCTCTTCAGCTTTTTTAGCAAGATATCTTCCATCCTGACTAAACGGGCTTCGCTTTTCATCAGTAAGAACAATATGCGAATAAAAACTTAGTGTTGGTGCTTCACGGAACGGATCAATCCTTGCAGTTGAAAGATCTGGAATTAAAATCATATCGCTGTTCTCAACTTTTCTGAATCCATAGCTGGAGCCATCAAAGCCGACTCCCTCGCTTATCAGCTTATCAAGAACATTCGGATAAACAGGAAGTGTTATATGATGTAGTCTTCCTGATAGATCAATTGCTTTCAGATCAACAAATTCAATTTTATTTTTTTTGATTATTTGTTTACTGTTTTCAAGATAATTAATTGCCATAAAAATCTCTTAATTGTTTATAAATATTTTAGAAATAATAATGTTGTTAGACTTTTTCGAAACAACATATTCTGACTTTTTATACATCACTATATTTTTTAATAACATAAAAATTAAAACTTAAACACAATGATCTTAACCATTGTAATTTAATGCGCCAAGTCCCGGGAAAAATGATGTTGTATCGAGTTCTTCTTCAATCCTTAAAAGCTGATTATATTTTGCTATACGATCAGTTCTGGAAGCTGAACCGGTTTTTATCTGTCCCGCATTGGTTGCAACCGCAATATCAGCAATTGTTGTATCTTCTGTTTCACCTGAGCGATGACTGATAACATTTGTATAGCCCGCAACCTTTGCCATTTCAATCGCATCAAGTGTTTCGGTTAATGTTCCGATCTGATTTACTTTAATAAGAATTGAGTTTGCAACACCAAGTTCAATTCCTTTAGCAAGTCTTTCAGTATTAGTTACAAATAAATCATCACCAACAAGCTGAATTTTATTACCAAGCTTTTCAGTCAACAATTTCCAACCATCCCAATCATCTTCTGCCAATCCATCTTCAATCGATACTATCGGATATTGTTTTGCCCAGTTTGCCCAGTAATCAACCATTTTTTCAATAGATATTAATTGATTTGGTGCAGATTTAAATAAATGATATGCATTTTTTTCTTTGATAAAGAATTCACTTGCCGCAGGATCCAAAGCTATTCCGATTTCTGTTCCGACTTTGTATCCGGTTTTATTTATTGCCTCAAGAATAACTTCTATCGCTTCTTCATTGGATTTCAGATTTGGTGCAAAACCGCCTTCATCACCAACTGCTGTGTTGTGTCCTTTTTTAGCAAGCACAGATTTTAAAGCATGAAAAGTTTCGGCTCCCATTCTTAATGCTTCTTTAAAACTCGGAGCGCCAAACGGCATTACCATAAACTCCTGAAAATCAACATTATTGTCTGCATGCTTACCGCCATTAAGAATATTCATCATCGGAACAGGAAGTGTGCGTGCATTTACTCCTCCGATATATCTGTATAACGGTAAACCTAAAGCTTCTGCAGAAGCTTTTGCACAAGCAAGAGAAACGCCAAGCATTGCATTTGCACCGAGATTGCCTTTGTTTTCAGTTCCATCCAACTCAATTAACATATTATCAATTGCTACTTGTTCGGTAGCATCAAATTCAATTATATGATCAGCAATTTTTTCGTTAACATTGTCAACAGCTTTTAGAACACCTTTTCCGTTGTATCTCGATTTATCGCCGTCTCTTAATTCAACTGCTTCGTGTTCGCCGGTTGATGCGCCGCTTGGAACAGCAGCTCTTCCTATTACACCGCAATCAAGAACAACTTCAACCTCCAAAGTCGGATTGCCTCTTGAATCCAGAATTTCGCGTCCAAAAACATCAATTATTGTAGTCATTTTTTACTCCTGATTTTTCTAAATTAATTCAAAAATCTCTATAATTTACTTGTCAAAATTAGCTAAATGTAAAATGGAATTGAAATAATGTTGTATTGTAACCCACTTTATTCCAGAGGAAAATCATTAATATTTTAAACTATTATCCGGCGTTCATTTAATTATATTCTTACTTTTATTTACTTTGCACCACCAAATTCAAGATTAGTGGTTTGATGATTATTTGGAATTTTAAAAACTAATGATTGAAGCATCATTTCATAACGATATTTTAACTCTGCTTTTCCAGTTTTTTTTGCTGTTGCTTTTTGCAAGAATATTCGGAGAATTATTCTTAAAGATTGGGCAACCCAGTGTTATTGGCGAAATACTGGCAGGAGTTATTCTTGGACCTTCTCTGCTTGGAGCAATTCCCGGGTTTTCAGATTTTATGATCGTTCAATCAATCGATGGAACAAATCTTCTGGAAGTTGTCAGTTTAATAGGAGCAATGCTTCTGTTATTGATAACCGGTCTTGAAACCGATCTTGCACTTATTAAGCATCATTCTAAAAAAGCCTTTGGAACTGCTATGGGTGGTTTGATTTTACCATTGATTCTTGGCTTTGCATTCTGTTTCCTTATACCTGATTCATTATTAGTTGATCCGACAAAAAGAATTGTCTTTTCTTTATTTATTGCTACAGCAATTTCTGTTTCATCAATACCTGTTATTGCAAAAGTATTAATGGATTTAAATTTAATCCGCAGAGATATTGGTCAGATTACAATTGCTGCCGGAATGATAGATGATACTGCAGCCTGGATTGTTTTATCAATAGTGCTGGGATTAATAGAATTTGGAGTAATTACCGCACAGAACATTTTGTTTTCTATCGGAAAAGTTGCTCTGTTTATTTCAGTAAGCTTTGTTGCAGGTAAATGGATAGCAGCAAAAACTATCAGCTTTGCGCAAAACTCGATTCAGAGTCAGTATAAATTTTTAACAATCCTGATTTTATTCAGTGTTGGACTCGGTGCAATCGCACAATCATTACGATTAGAAGCTGTGCTCGGAGCTTTTGTCGCCGGTATGGTGTTTTCACGTATTCCTGCTATTCCGGAAGAATCAATTGATAGATTGGAAAGTATTACCTTCGGAATCTTTGCACCAATTTTCTTTGCCGCTGCCGGACTAAAAGTTAATCTTACTCCTTTATTGGAGCCCGAACTTTTAATTATTGGTTTGGGACTGATTGTAACTGCAACAGTCAGTAAAATAGGCGGAGTTTATCTTGGTGCCCGATTATACGGAAAGAGCGATCACTGGACAGCTTTATCATTTAGTGCAGGATTAAATGCACGCGGTGCAATCCAAATAATTATTGCTACTATCGGATTGTCAGTAGGAATTATCTCACAGGAAATTTTTTCTCTAATTATAATCATGTCGGTTGTTACTTCTTTAATGGCGCCGTTTATGCTCAGATGGAGTTTAAAACATGTAAAAATTGAAGAAGCAGAAATAAAAAGACTTGAAAAGGAAGAACAGTTAAAAGATAATATTTTAAATAAGGTTCATCGGGTTCTTCTACCGGTAAGAACAAGAGAAATAACTCAATCAACTCCTACAAAACTTATAGAAGCAAGATTATTAGAAAGACTAAGCAGAAAAACTGATTTAAGCGTTACGCTATTTACAATTTCAACTGAAGAAAAAAAGGCTGCAAGCACACAATATCTTAATATGCTTGGGGAATTTTTTACTCAACTGCCGGTTACAAAAAAGGTTGTTGTAAGTAACAATCCTCTCGAAAGTATTCTTGATGAAGTGAAAAAAGATTACGACTTGTTAATAGTTGGAGCAACAGAAAGAAATAAAAACTCTGATATGTTGTTCAATCCAATCGTTGATAATCTTGTAAGGTTATCTCCTTGTTTAAGCATTGTCGTTCAGAGGAGTGAAATTTCTGAGGATTGGAAACCTTGCAGTATTTTAGTGCCTACTAACGGAAGTAAAGCATCTAAACACGCAGCCGAAGTTGCATTTGGAATTGCATATCACGAACAGGATGAAGTTCACATTTTAAATGTTGTTGAAAGCAAGCTGGGCTATTCTGCTTTGGATATTGAAGGCAGTTTAAGAGAAAGAAGAATGACATTTGCCAATCAGGCAGTAGAAGAACTTAAAAAACTCGGTGAATCTTTTAATGTTAATTCCTTTACTGAAATAAAAATTGGTGAAGAACCTGACAAGGTTATTTTAAAAATGGCAAAAGAAAATAATTTTGATTTAATTATTCTTGGAACCGCAGTAAGACCCGGAACTGATAAACTTTATCTTGGACCTCGTGTTGAAAGAATCCTTAATAATGCTCCCTGCCCTGTTTTAGTGGTAAATTCACATTAAAATTTAACTGAACCTTTTATTGTTCCAGGTCATCAAATAGTTAAAAATTTTATTTGTTATGACAACCGAAGAAATATTTTCTAAAGCGTCCAATTCAAAATATTTAATTATTGAGGATAATGAATTAGACTCTGTTTTAAAAAGCACAGAAATTATCAGGGAAGAAGATACTCACCTTTCAGATTTCATTCGTTTGTTAAAAGTTAATGACACTCTGTTTATTCAGGAGATTACTTTTAAGAAAGAAGTTCTGTTAAGAAAAATGGATTCGATGAAAGATGCAGATTTATTCATTCAGGAGCGACTCGATTATTACGAACGCAAATGGGATGGCTGCGGCTGTAAAATTGATTATTATGAATAATCTCTGCGGGCTCTGCGACTTTGCGTGAAAAATTCTGACTTCTGTCTCCTGTCTTCTGACTCCTTTTCCCATTTCTTACACGGAGAGCCACAGAGAAATCACTGAGTTAAATCAGTTAAATCAGTGTTGCAATAAAAAAGCAATGGCACACTGGTCAAACTGATGTATTAAGATAAGTTATGATCATAAACAATTATAAAAATCAGTGTCCCAATGAAAAGTAAGATTACATTAATGACTTTCTTTACAAAAAAAATCTTTGAGGGCTCTGCGCCTTTGCGTGAAAAAATTCTGACTCCTGTCTTCTGACTTCTGACTCCTTTTCCAATTTCTTACACGGAGAGCCACAGAGAAGACACTAAGAAACACAGAGTTAAATCTATGTTCCAGTATAAATAAATGAAGTTTCTCATCCAACTTCAAGTTCGTGAGTTTGAGTGTTATGCTCAACACTGAAAAGAAACTTTGCTTTAGGATTTTTTTCCTGAGCACTTGTTATTGAATACTGAGACTCAGCTAAGAACACAAGCTTGTTATGTTTATCTAAAAATAAATTATGAGATCTTATTCTTTTTAATTCAGCAATATCATCTTCATTATCATACTCTATCCAGCAAGCTTTGTAATAATTAAGCGGACGAAAACGACACAATGCACCATATTCATTCAACAATCTGTATTCAAGCACATCAAATTGAAGATCACCGACAGTGCCGACAACCTTTCTACTTCCGTTATTCTGAATAAAGACCTGTGCAAGTCCTTCATCTGTTAATTGCATAATTCCTTTATTAAGCTGTTTGGATTTAAATGGATCTTCAAGATGGAGTTCCTTAAATATTTCAGGCGAAAAAGTCGGAATACCTTTATACATAAAATTTTCACCTTCAGTAATCGTATCACCAATCTTAAAATTACCCACATCATAAAGACCAATTACATCACCTGGGAATGCTTCATCAATTGTGGTTTTATCCTGTGCCATAAACGAAGCAGGATTTGGAAATTTTATATCACGGTTTAATCTGACGTGATGATAAAATTTATTTCTTTCAAACTTACCCGAACAAACTCTTAGGAATGCAATTCTGTTACGATGCTTGGGATCAAGATTCGCGTGAATTTTAAAAACAAATCCGGAGAACTGATCACTTTCTGGATTTATGATTCCTGAGGTTGTTTCTCTCGGTTGTGGTTTTGGTGCAATCTCAACAAATGTATCAAGCAGCTCTTTAACACCAAAATTATTAATTGCGCTTCCAAAGAAAACCGGAGCTACATTTCCGTTTAAATAATCATCTACTTCAAAATGATCATAAGCACCTTGAATTAATTCAATATCATCTTTTAACTTTTTCGCATCATCGCCAAACCATTCTTTTAGTTTGGGATCATCCACTCCGTTAAATCTTTCTATCTCTTCTTCTACTCTTTGCTTGTTTGCTTTAAAAAATGAAAATGAATTTTCATAAATATTATAAACACCTCTGAAGCTTACTCCGATTCCCATCGGATAGGTTAACGGGCGAACTTTAATATCAAGCTTTGCTTCAATTTCATCGAGAAGTTCAATTGGATTTCTGCCTTCACGGTCCAGCTTATTTATAAAAACAATTACAGGAGTATTTCTCATTCTGCAAACATTCATAAGTTTTTCTGTCTGCTCTTCAACGCCTTTAACACAATCTATAACAAGAATTACACTATCAACTGCAGTTAAAGTGCGATAAGTATCTTCAGCAAAATCTTTATGACCGGGTGTATCAAGCAGATTTATATTGTAACCATCATAATGAAAGCTTAGCACTGATGTTGAAATAGAAATTCCTCTTTGCTTTTCAATTTCCTGAAAATCACTTGTGGCTGTTTTTCTTATCTTATTTGATTTAACTGCACCAGCAATCTGAATTGCACCGCTGAATAACAAAAGTTTTTCAGTTAAGGTTGTTTTTCCGGCGTCCGGGTGACTGATTATTGCAAACGTTTTTCTGTTCTTTATTTCTTTAAGGATATTCATATACTCTTTATTGATTTACTAATTAGGATAAAAATATTGGATGACTTGTAATTACAAGCCTGTTGAGGTGAAAAGAAAAGCTAATAATTTTTATTCTTATTCATTGCGGTGCAAATATAATAAAATCGGGATTTAAGAAGAATAAGATTTTATTTTAATGTGTCGATAAGCTCTTCGTTTGAGATGTTAAATTCTTCGGGTGAAACCTGATAAAAAGCACTAAGCTGACGAATCATCTTCTGAAGTTCTTTACAATCCGGCAGTAAAGTTGATTTTGAAATTTTTTCTATCGGAATTTTTTTAACAAGGCTATCATATAAATCTTCAACTTCATCCTGTGCTATCTGAAAAGTAAGACCGATATTATCATAAAGTTCCTGCTTGATTGAGCTTAATTCCTTATATGCACTAAGATGTTTAATGATTACACTGCTGAATGTTTTTAACGTGTTGCATAGAATTTCAGGTTCAAATCCTTCTGCAAATCTTTTAATCGCAATTTCATCTATATATTTTAAAAGCAGGCTTCTGTCACTGCTTCTTACTGTCGCAAGTAAAAGATGATATAATGCGCTCATATAACATTGAAAATCATTAAACGGCATTATCTTATATTTTGAGAAAACTCCTTTCGGATTCTCTGTAATAATTATTTCAATAATGTTTGCCAGTATAGCATCCTTCTGTTCAATCATCTTTTCATATATCATCAGGTTAGCCCTGTGTGCAATTCTCTTTAATGCAGCTTCATTTTTAACACGCCACTCATCAGCATGACTTTTCATTTTTTCCAGTAAGAATAATAATCTCCTGTTAATATGATATCTCGGTTTGGTTTCCCAGTTGAGCGCAGCAGTTGTATATGAAGAATCAATATCAAGCTTTTTATCAATATATCTTACCATCCAGAATTGTTCAAAGGGATCTTCGCTGGTAAGTTTGAATATCTTCAATAACCTTCTTGCTACTAATGCAGGATATGCCAACAGCTTCGGCAGGTTAATCGGTTTTATTACTTCACCATAATAATATCTTGTTGATATTTCAAATAACTCCTTGTGCGAGGTTGAAGCGTTTGGACTTGCATTATAAGTATCATAATCAGGAAGTTCGTTTGTTTTCAGAAGAATAATTCTTATCAGTTCACATAAATCTCTTATATGAATATAAGGTATTGCGGATTCTCCTTTCCCTCCGATAATTCTTGATTCAATTTTTCTTGATAACCAGGTAGATAAAAATTTATAAAGCGGTGCAAACTCACACCAATCACTGTAAACTGCAGCAAAACGAACTACCGAACACTTAAATAATGTTGAATATTCTTTTACAAATTCTTCACCTATCTTTTTACTAATTGCATATTGATAATTAGCATCTGGAGGTGTTTTTTCAGTAATTACTTTTCCGCTTTCAGGAAACTCACAGGCAGCAAGTGAGCTTGCAAAAATAAATCTTTTAACTTTTATTCTCTTTGCAAACTCAAGCATATTTTTTGTGCCTTCAATATTTACGGATTGATATGCCGGATTATCTTTGTAAGTAAAATCGTAAAACGCAGCAAGATGCAGAATGAAATCAGCTCCGCCATTGTTGTTAACATATTCCGATGCTTCGTTAAGCGCCGCTTGATTAGATATATCACACTGCAGCCAGTGAAGATTAGGATGATAAGGTATGTTTGCTTCTTTTCTCGATCGTCTTGCAATAGCAAAAATTAAATACTCTTCCTTAAGAAAGTCAATCACATTGCTTCCGATAAATCCGCTTGCACCTGTTATTACAATTGAAGGTAATTTATTCATAATAATCTTTTTTAAAATAATTTTCGGTTTCTAATTTTTTATAAAGAAATAAAATCACCATTCCCATCAACATATCAGTTACCGCCGAAAATATTATCAACCATTGATGACTTATAAAAACAAAGTAAATTATCAGGAATACTGTTGCAAGAAATTTTACCGTAATTGAAAAAACAATGAGCTGTTGATTTTTAATTAAATCATAAGCTGCCATAGCATAAGCTACAGACATGGCAAAATGAAATACACCGCCTTGTGTAGAGAAAAATCTTTCGAAGGTTGGTGCAAAACCTAAAAACTCAAATGCAGAAGCAGGCAAAAAAATTAATCCAATGCCCACAAAAAAGGAATGAAGTGAAACCAACCAAAGAAAAACCGGGAGTAATTTATCAGGCTTATTAAACATAATAATCCAATCAATAATTACTACGTAAATAAGCTAATAACTTAATTGAATTTCAAGCAATTATTTGTAATTGTAAATGATTGCCCGGAATTTTAACAGCAAATAAACTAACAAATCAAATTAGGTGATTGTAAAAAGAAAAATTTCAGTAATTATTTTTCTACAAATCCCAATAATTCATTTTTGCTTCAAGTGTTTGTGGATATTCTTTTTCAATATCTTTAAGCAACTGGCGCAGATTGGAACTATCCTTTGTTTTTATATATCGTGCTAACTCTCTTTGAAGTAAAAGCTTTGGATATGATGAACTGCCTTTGAAATCAGCCAAATCCTGATCAATAATTTTAATTATATCATCGTATCTGCCGCGAGGCATAATTGTCTCGGTCAATCCCAATCGTAAAATTATTCTGAATTCCTCCGGCGGTAGAAAACCATTAAAATGATAATATGAATTTCCATTTGAATCAATAAAATAAATTGATGGAGTCCAGTAAGCGCCAAAGCTTCTCCTTACTTCTCTATCCTTAATTATATCAAGTTTAAGCGGAACGAACCATTCATTGATTTCCTTTTCAACTTTAGGATCAGGATAGGTTACTTTTTCTAATTTTTTACAACCGCCGCAATTTTCCATTTCAAACTGAAGAAGTATTACCTTACGTGATTTTGCAGCTTCTTCTTTTGCTTCTTCATAATTTGTTAACCAGTTCATTTTTACCTCATAAATATTTTTAATATTAAACTAAAACTCTGCAAATAGGTAATAAAAGCATAATTTAAGATTTGTATTCTCAAATCCGATATAGGACATAAAAACAAAGATAATTTAACGGACAAATAATTATTTCTTAAAAATTCTTCCTTATGACTGTCTTTATTGAGCTAAATGGGATTGTTCATATAACA